>NZ_JBEYFY010000061.1:0-43066 GCF_040703595.1 Streptomyces sp. NPDC007084 | reverse complement strand
TGATGATGCCGCCCGGGTCCTTGCCCGGCATGAGCGCCTTGGCGATGATGCCCGCGAGCAGACCGATGAGTATCCAGGCGATGATGCCCATGATGTGTGTCTCCTACCTGGTTGTATAAAGACTGTGTCAGAACAACCGTGTGTTCCGAATCGGCGATCTCAAACCCCGTGCGGTGTCACGGACTTCCGTCGGTGACACCGTCGGCGGGCCCGTCGGGCAGGAGACCGCCTACGGTCGCGCGTCCGGGCTGTTCGCGCAGGAGTGCGAGCGGACGGCTTCAGAACAGCGCTTCCTGATGGCCCCGCTCCCCGGGACCGGCAGCGGGACCGGAGGGTGCCTCGGCCCGGCGTTCCGTCCGGGTCTTTTCGCCGAAGAGCGGGGCCGTCCCGCAGGCGTCGGGCACGGCGGGGACGGCCGCCTGCTCGGCGGTCGGGCGCGGGGGAGCGTCATGGCCGAAGCTCTCCGGGGTCATCTGTGTCCAGTCCCGCCCGCACTGCTCGCCCACGCGTCGGCTCCCGTCTCGTCCGTCGGCTGATCCCGTGATGGCATCCCTTCCCGGAAATCGGCACAGCGATCGTGGCGGAGCGGGCCGGCCTTCCCGCCCACGCCCTCCCGCCCGTGTCGGGTACGGGTCACCTGGCCTGCGGGGCTGTCGCGTGAGGGCCCTCACACAGGGATCTCGGCGTACGGGTCGCGGCCCGTCGCCGCCAGCAGCCGGGCCAGCGGCGAGGCGTCCTCGGGAACCTCGGCCGCGGCGGCGAACATCCCCATCGACCGGGCCGT
The DNA here is from genome assembly GCF_040703595.1 of Streptomyces sp. NPDC007084. Classification (NCBI taxonomy): domain Bacteria; kingdom Bacillati; phylum Actinomycetota; class Actinomycetes; order Kitasatosporales; family Streptomycetaceae; genus Streptomyces; species Streptomyces sp. NPDC007084. Next base: position 42,282 of record NZ_JBEYFY010000061.1, on the reverse strand, counting down.
GTCCCCCAGCTCCGCGACCGCGCCGTCCAGTTGGGCGATGACAGGAGCGAGTTCCTTGTCGTCGGGATAGTCCTGACCGGTCGCCCGGGCCAGGTCCCAGGCGTGAATCGTCAGGTCGAGCAGGGCCATCGAGCCGACGAGCCGGGCCGGCATGTCCATCGCTCCGGTCAGCCCGTCCTCGGCGCCCGGCCGGGACCACGCGGCGGCGAGCGCACGGGCCTCGGCGGCGAAGCGCTCCCGCCAGCCGGGTCCCTCGCCCACCCGGTCAGGCGTCTTCGTGAAGTCCGAGTCGCCCTTGGCCGCCAGCTTCCGGAACTCCACGACGACGTGCCAAAGGTGGTTGAGCAGGGCCTTCACGTCGTACTCCGGGCACGGAGTGGCGCGGTCCAGGTCCGTGTCCGTGATGGCGTCGACGACCCGTACGGCCCGCGCCGCCGCGAGGTCCAGAAGCTCACCGATACCGTGCGTGTCCTTGTTCACGTCCATGTTCCCGACGGTAGGGGCGACCCGCTCGGCGGTCTTGAACAAACGCGCCAGGCGCCGCGTCCCGGGCCCCCTGACCACGTACGATCTCGGCATGGCCGCCCGTGACGAGCAGCCCCGGGACACCCGGGGGATCGTCGACCCCGCCGCGCTGCTGACCCGCGTACGGTTCCGCAGGCACGCACCCGCCGAGGCCCTGCGCCCGTACGTGGAGACGTACTGGCTGATCGACTGGGACCTGCCCAGCCCGTACGTCTCGCACGTCCTCCCGCATCCCGCCGTGAACCTCACCTTCCAGTGGGACGAGGACGACGGGCCGCCGTACGGGGAACTGACCGGGGTCAGCACCCCCGGCCTCTACACCCGCAAGCTGCACGGCCGTGGCCGGGTCTGCGGGGTGAAGTTCCGGCCGGGCGCCTTCCTCCCCTTCGCCCCGGACGCGCCGGTCGCCCACTGGACGGGACAGGTCCGGCCCTACGAGGAGGTGCTGCCGGCGACCGACCCGGCCGCCCTCGTACGCCTGCCCGACGACCGGGACCGCGTCGCCGCCCTCGACACCTACCTCCTCGCCCTCGCCCCGGCGACCGTCGACCCGCAGGTCGAACTGGCGCGCCGGCTGGTCGACCGGATCCGCGACCCCCGCCACGGTGTGCGCCGCGTCTCCGTCCTCGCCCGGGAGGAGGGTTTGTCGGTGCGCTCGCTGCAACGCCTGTTCACCGGGTACGTGGGGGTCAGCCCCAAGTGGTGCGTCCTGCGGTACCGCATCCACGAGGCCATGGAATCGGCCGGCCGCCAGGGCGACATCGACTGGGCCGCCCTGGCCACCGACCTCGGCTACGCCGACCAGGCCCACCTGGTACGGGACTTCCACACAACGGTGGGCGTCCCCCCGACGTCCTACCCGACCACCTGACCCGCCGGAACGCCTCGCCAGACTCAGGCCTGCTCGGCGGCCCCGGACGGGTTGGCCAGGGCAGCCGTACCGGACAGGTGGGCCTCGATGCGGGCGATGGTCCGCTCGTTGTCCTCGAACAGGTGAGCCTGCATTCCCGCCGCCCGGGCAGCGTCGACGTTGACGTCATGGTCGTCGACGAAGAGACAGTCCGCCGCGCGTACGCCCAGCCGGGCACAGGTGATCTCGAAGGCCCGCGGCTCGGGCTTGCCGACGCCGATCTCGTGGGAGTAGACGATCTCCTCGACCAGTTCGTCGAACCGGTACCTCGCCGTCTCCAGTTCCCGCGCTCCCACGAAGCTGTTGCTGAGGATGCCGAGCCGGCAGCGGGTGCGCAGCCCGCGCACGTACTCGATCAGCTCCGTGTTGGCGGTGCCCAGATACTCGTCCCACAGGTCGGCCATGAAGGACTCGACCTCCATGACGTCCAGGCCGAGCCGGGTACCGACCTCCGTCCGCACCTGTGTCTCGCTGATCGTCCCGACACCCCCGGCCTGCCAGACATCGTCCAGTCGCCGGTCCAGGCTTCCCGCGGGCAGCCCGAGCCGTTCGTCCCACCGGTCCAGCCATCCGGTCGGGGGCGTCAACTCCAGCACTCCACCGATATCGAGAACAACGCAGCGCGACGCCATACAGGCCTCCTCATCCGGTCTCCGGCCGACGGCCCTACGCGCCCGCCGACCTGATTGCGCTGCCCACGGTCGGCCTTCCCCTTCGGACAAGGTCAAGTCCCGCCCGCGGAGACCGGATGTGCGGCTTTCCAGGGCGGGCACCCGGGCGGTGTCTGACACCGGGCCGTGTCTCCCCCGGGCCCGCCCCCGGTCCGCGCCGCCTCAGGCCGCCCGGACGAGCTGGGCTCGGCCGAACAGGAGCGCGTAGCCCTCGGGGAGTTGGGCGATGACGCGGTTGATGAGGTCGTCGTCGGCGAGGTGGGCGACGGCGGTCAGTACCGCTCCGGTGTCCCAGCGGACGGTGGCGGGGGCCGCGCCGGTGCGGGTGGCGAGGTCCTTGACGAAGCCCCAGCCGGTGAGCGGCCGGGGGTCGGGGATCTGACTGGTGAGGGCGCGTGCGGCCTCGGTGGGCAGGCAGGCGGCGAGTTCGACGCGTTCGTCGCCGGTGAGCTGGCGGCCCAGCGCCTCCAGTACGGCCCGGGTGACCTCTTCGGCCTTCTCCCGGGTCGGGTACGCGCCTTCGTAGCGGATCTTCTCCAGCATCTGGTGAAACGTCATGCCGTTCCGGGCGGAGACCGGTTCACGCAGCGACACCATCGGCAGGGGTTCCCTTTCTCGTTCTGGCTTCACGGTGTGCGGGGCCGGCCGGCGTGGGCACTGGGCCGGCCCCGCCGGGGGGAGGGGCGTGCGCGGGCTTGCTTGCCGGGTTCATCCGGGCTCGGGGTGGCCGAAGAGGAGGTCGTAGCCCGGCGGGAGCTGGAGCAGGATGCGGCGGGTGAGTTCGTCGCCCGCCGCCTCGGCGGTCACGCTCAGCACGGCGCTGACGTCCCAGGCCGCCGTCTGCTCGCTGGCCCCCTCGATCCACGCGGCGGTCGCCCGTACGAACCGCTCCGGTGACAGCGGTTCGGCGGCCTGGAGTGGGTTGAGCAGGATCAGGGCGAACGTCTCCGGGAGCCGGGCGGCCAGCTCCGCCCGGACGTCGCCCACCAGATGCGCGCCCAGCAGCGCCAGTACGGTACGTGCGGCCCGTTCGGCCTCGCGCGGCCCGGCGTACTGGCCGCGCTCCTGGACATGGTCGAGAAACGCTTCCCATCGCATGGCCACCACTGCCCTTGCACGTCATGGGGGGATGGACGCTGGGCGGAGGACGGGTCCGAGGGGGCGCGGTCCGTCCTCCGCCGTCGGCGCGGTCAAGGAGCCGGCTCGTCGGAGCCCGGCTCGTCAGCCGCTGATCTGCGGGCGCTCGGACGCGCCGCCGATGGCGATCTTCCGGGGCTTGGCGCGCTCGGCGATCGGGATGCGCAGGGTCAGCACCCCCGCGTCGTAGTCGGCCGTGATGCGCTCGGTGTCGAGGGTGTCGGCCAGGACGAGCTGGCGGGAGAAGACACCCAGGGGCCGCTCGGAGAGTTCCATCTGCACGTCGTCGGCCTTGGCGACGGGCCGGCGCTCGGCCTTGACGGTGAGCATGTTCCGCTCGACGTCGATGTCGATCGCGTCCTTCGCGACACCGGGCAGGTCGAGGGCGATCACGTACTCCTCGCCCTCCCGGTAGGCGTCCATCGGCATGGTCGAGGGCCTCGTCCAGGTGCCGGACACGCCGGTGAGCTGCTGCGCGAGACGGTCGAGTTCGCGGAACGGGTCAGTGCGCATCAACATCGCGAATACACCTCCAAGGGTCTGGCAGGGACTGCCAATGCGCTTCGTCTGACTCCGTTGTAACATGTCATCGAAACGATGACAACTCCAGACGTCACCCGATGGATGACACCGGTGGTGCCGGTCCACGAGACCGGTCCACGGCACCGGTTGGACGACAGCAATGAGGATCGCCATGACCGTCCCCGCCGAACAGCGTGACCCCACCTCGTTCCTCGCCGCCGCGGCGGCGCTGAACGCCATCGACGAGGCCGTCCACGCCGCGCAGACCCCGCAGGCCGGAGCGCGGCAGCAGGACGGGCCGGTCAGTGCCGACCAGGCCCTGGCCGCCCTTCTGCTGCTGCGGGAACTGCGCGAGCAGCTCGCCGGATGGGAGCCCGGACTGATCGAGGCCGCCCGCGCGGCGGGCTCCAGCTGGGCGGACCTCGCCCATCCCCTCGGCGTCGCCAGCCGGCAGGCCGCCGAGCGCCGCTACCTGCGCGTACGCCCCGGAACCCCCGGGAGTACCGGGGAGGAGCGGGTGCAGGCCACCCGCAACAGCCGGGCCGCGGACCGCACCATCAGCACCTGGGCCCGGGCCAACGCCGGCGAGCTGCGCCAGCTCGCCGGCCAGATCATCGCCCTGGCCGACCTGCCCGCCCGCTCCCGCACCTCGGTGGCCCGCCTCACCGACGCCCTCGCCGACAACGACGCCGCCAACCTCCTCGCCCCTCTCGCCGACACCCACGGCCACCTCAAGGCCCGCCACCCCGGCCTGGCGGACCGCGTCGCCGCCATCACCGCCCACGCCGACCACATCCGTAGCGCCGGCGAAGCCCCCAAGTAGCGGCCAGGGGTTGATGGGGCCGTTTCGCTTGCCGGCGCGCGGCGCCTGGGCTCCCATGCTCATGGACACGGGAGAGCGGGCCGAATCGCCTGGCCGTCCTGTCCGGCGCGTACGCCACCCGCCGCCAACCGCGCGTCAGCCGCCGGGCCGGCCCGACCGCGACGGCTTGCGGCTGCCTGAGGCCAACCTCGTCCGCTCCTGGGTAGAGGTGCGCGGCTGACCGAAACAGACCTGAGGGAAGCGGACTTCACCGAGGCCGGCCCGCGCGAGGCGAACCCGCGCAAGACCGACGCGGGCGCCGTGGCCGGTGAGCCCGCCGAGCGCGAGAAGGCCCGGCGGGCCACCGCCCTTTCCGCCCCGCGCGAGGGCACCGCCCCGTACACCGCGAGCAGTCGAACGCGCAGACATGACGCCGCAAGGTCCAGCCCTCCGGCCCGCGTCCCTCGGTGAGTCGACCGACTTCGGTGCCTGCACGGGTATTGCCACCCGCCGCCGCACCCCTCTATATGTACTTGGCAGCCTAGTTGCCAAGAAAGGCGAACCGTGAACCTCCCTCACCGTCGAACCCGTCCGAACCCCGCCGAACCGGCACCGGCACCGGGCCTGCTCTCCCGGCGCAGTGCGCTGAAGGGCCTGGCAGCCGCCGGCGCCTTCGCCGTCGCGGGCAACGTGCTTCTCGCCGGGCCCGCGGCCGCCGCCACCGCCCCACCCCTGATCCCGCCGCTGCCCGACACCGTCTCGGGAGTGAACAAGCCCCAGATACCCGTCACTTCGGGCTGGCGCTACACGTCCACCCCGCCGGCCTCCTTCTGGGCGTCAGGAACCGACACCTCGTCATGGGGCGCCATCGACGTCCCGGGCGAACCGGCGGTGCAGGGGCGCGATGTGCGCTCGAACACCGAATGCGCCTACGCCGTAAAGGTCCCCATCCCGCAGGACTACGCCGGCCGCAGGATCATGCTGCGCTTCGACGGCGTGTACAGCTACGCGCGACTGTGGGTCAACGGGACCGCGGTCCGCACCCACGACGGCGGATTCACCACCTGGTACGCGGACATCACCTCGCTGGTCACACCGGGACAGCAGGCGCAGGTCACGCTCGGCGTCACCGACCGGCCCACCAGCATCGCCGGACAGTCGGACTACGCCCACCACATCATCGGCGGCATTCTGCGCGACGTCACCCTCGTGGCCGTCCCGACCTCCTACCTCACCCGGCTGCACGCGGAGACCACGTTCGACAGCACCTACACCGACGCCACGCTCACGGTGACCGCCGCCGCGGCACTGGCGGCGGGCAAGACGGGAACGGTCGACCTGACGCTCACCGACGCCCAGGGCAAGAACGTTCCCCTCACCCCCTCCCGTATCACGCTCACCGAGTCCGCCGCCCAGGACGCCGCGGCCATCCCGGTCAAGGCCCCGCTCAAGTGGGACGCCGAACACCCGAACCTCTACACCCTCACCGCGACCTTCACCGCGGACGGGTCGACCGAGACCGTGTCCCGGGCCATCGGCTTCCGCCAGGTCAAGGTCCAGAACAACCAGCTCCTCGTCAACGGCAAGCCGGTGCACCTGCTCGGCGTGTGCCACCACAGCATCACCGCCGCCCAGGGGCGTTCGACCAACGCCTCCATGGAGGAGCAGGCGGTACGCCTCTACAAGGAGGCGAACTGCAACTTCATCCGCACCTCGCACTACCCGCCGACCCCCGCGCTGCTCGAATGGGCCGACCGCGTCGGCCTGTACGTGGAGGAGGAGGCCCCCGTCTGCTTCCAGTACAAGACGGTCGACGACCCCGCCTACTCCGACCAGTACCTGACCCAGTTCGCCGAGATGATCGAGCGCGACCGCAGCCACGCGTGCGTGGTGGAGTGGTCCGTCGGCAACGAGAGCGGCATGGGCCGCAACTTCGCCTCGGAGCACACCTACGCGCACGAGACGGACCCTTCCCGCCCGACCGTCTTCGAGGACGTCAGCCAGACCAACGGCGGCAACCAGACCGACATCTACTCCGGCCACTACCCGAACCTGGGCAACGCCAACGGCAACGCCCAACAGCCCATCCAGTACGGCGAGTTCGCCCACGTCCCCTGCTACAACCTCCCCACGCTCCAGGCCGACCCCGGCGTCCGGGACTTCTGGGGCCAGAGCATCGTCAGGCTCGCGGAGAAGTTCCGCACCACCAGCGGTGTCGTCGGCGGCGCCATCTGGGCGGCCATCGACGAGGTGTTCTACCTGCCCGGCGGCCCCGTCGGCTACGGCGAGTGGGGCATCATCGACCTCTGGCGGCGCCCCAAGCCGGAGTTCTGGCTGACGAAGAAGGCCTTCTCGCCGGTCAGGATCACCGACGGAGTCCTCACCGGGCTGACCCCGGGCGCCGCGATCCCCGTCCCGGTCAAGAACTGGTTCGACCACTCGGATCTCGGCGAACTGGACATCTCCTGGAAGATCGGCGACCGGTCCGGCACCCTCACCGGCGTCAGCGTCTCCGCCCGGCAGAGCGGAACCCTCACCGTACCGGCGGGCGCCTGGTCGTCCGGAGACACCCTCCGGCTGACCTTCCGGCGGGGCAGCGCGGTGGTGGACGACTACCTGCTGTGGCTCAACTCCCGTACGACACCGCAGTTCACCGCCCCGGGCGGCACCGCACCCACCGTCCGCGACGCTGACGGCAAGATCCTCGTCACCGGCGTCGACGCGCCGTTCACGGTGGTGTTCGACAAGGCCTCCGCACGCCTGGTCGAAGCCACCGCCGGCGGGAAGCGCGTCCTCACGGGAGGGCCCGACCTGGTCCTCTCGCGCGCCGTGCCCGGCGACTGGACCGGAACATCGGCCACGGTCGCCACCTCCGGAGGCCAGGCGGTCGTCACGCTCACCGGCCGGTTCGGCACGCTGAACACCACGATCAAGGTCTCCGTCGACGGCCGCGGTCTGCTCACGACGACCTACACCCTCGCCAACCCGCCCACCGGCGCGCTCAGCGACGTCGGCCTGCGCTTCACGCTCCCCGAGTCCACGAACACGCTGAGCTGGCAGCGCGACGCCCAGTGGACGGTGTACCCCGACGACCACATCGGACGCCCCTCCGGCACCGCGTCCCGCACCCGCGCCACCGGAACCGACGGCTACGGCGAGCGGCCCACCTGGCCATGGGCCCAGGACACGCACAGCTACGCCCTGTTCGGCAAGAACAGCGCCGCGCACTGGACCAACGACTTCCGCAGCGCGAAGACCGGAGTGCGTCTGGCCAAGGCCACCTCCGGCGCCTCGGGCCCCGGCGTCCAGGTCGAGTCGGACGGCAAGGACGCGGTACGCCTCGCACCCGTCGCGGGCGCCTTCGTCGACGACGCCTCCGCGGCAATCACCTACACCGGCGCGTGGACCCACGCGGGCAGCGACGCCGACTACACCGCCGGCGACCTCTTCAGCACCGAGTCGTTCTCCAGCGCGGCCGGCGCGACAGCGGAGTTGCAGTTCACCGGCACGGGCGTCGGGCTCTACAGCGCCAAGGCCGACAACCTCGGCATCATCAAGGTGTACGTCGACGGGACACTCGCCGACACGGTCGACCTCTACGGGCCCGGCAAGTCCCCCGCCCAACTCGTCTTCCGCAGCGCGGCGTTGGCCTACGGCCGGCACACCGTCAAGGTCGAGTGCACCGGCACCAAGAACGCCGCGTCCAGCGGGACGTACGCCCTGGTCGACGCGTTCCACGTGGTGGACCCCATCACCGACGACACCTCCGCCCGCGTCGGCTACACCGGCTCGTGGACTCACGCGGACAGCTCACAGGCGTGGACCAGCGGGGACCTGAACCGCACCGAGTCGTTCAGCAAGGAGGTGAACGCCACCGCGACCACCCGTTTCCAGGGCACCGGCATCCGCGTCATCTGTCCCAAGGGACCCAACCAGGGCATCGCCGAGATCTCGGTGGACGGCGGCACACCGGTACGGGTGGACCTGTACGCCGCGAGCAAGCAGTTCCAGCAGAAGGTGTTCGAGCGCACCGGCCTGGCGGCCGGCGAGCACACCGTGACCGTCAAGGCGACCGGCGACAAGAACGCCTCGTCCAGCGACAGTTACGTCGTCCTCGACGCGTTCGAGACCGTGTTCTCCGACCCCTACGCGCCCGCCCCCGGCCTCATCGTCAGCGCCAGGGTCAACTACCCGGACCTCGCGTGGGGCAACTACACCGACCCGGCGATCACCCTGAGCGCGGGCTGGCAGGGCACCGTACGTCTGCGGCTGCTCGCCTGAGGCGGACAGCGCGGTGGGTCCGGGGCGCGTCACGCTCCGGACCCACCGCCGCTACGAACGCCGTGCCTTCTCCAGCCCGAGGTCGTGACCGGTCTCCGCCAGGTGCCCGGTCATGGCCTCGGCGGCCCGGTCCCCGTCCCCGGCGGCGATGGCGTCCACGATGAGCTGATGGGCCTGCACCGTGGCCTCCTGGCCGCCGCCGCGCTGGGCCCGGCCCTCGTAACTCGCGCGCCGGGCGTCGAGCAGAATCCCGTTCATCGCGGCGAGTATGAAGGAGAACAGCTCGGAAGACGCCAGGTCCGCCACCGCACGGTGGAAGGCCAGGTCCGTCGAGATGAAGGCCTCACGGTCGCCGATGGCGCCGCGCATGGCCTCCAGTGCCCGTACGGCCTCATCGACCGTCCCCTCGCCGGCGGCGACCCGGTCGGCTGCCCGGCGTGCCAGCTCCGCCTCGATCACCCGACGGGTCTCCAGCAGGTCCTGAAAGCTCATCGCGTCCTGGCTGAGCCGGAACTCCAGGATCTGTTCCAGCACGGTCGGGGACGGGATCGCCACCCTGGCCCGCTTGCCCTGGCTGGAGACCAGCACGCCGCGGGCCACCAGCGTGCGGATCGCCTCGCGCACGGCGAGGCGGTTCACCCCGTGGCGCTCCGCGAGCTCTCCCTCCGCCGGGATCTCGTCGCCGGCTCTCAGGCCGCGCTCCTTGATCTCCTCGATGATCTCCTGCACCACGTGGTGGCTCAGCGTCGTCCGCCCGATCGTCATGTCATCACCCTCTCATCCGTCACCGGTCCGCAGCAGGCCTTGCCCCGCGAGCGCGTCACCTGGAATCCGAGCCGTCCAGACACTTGACAACATAGCTGCTAAGTAAAAGCATACAGACGCCCCAGCAGGGGTGAGCGAAGAGGAGAAGAAATGACTCGACTGCGCAGCGCGACCTGGTGGGACGATCCCGGCAAGTCAGGGTTCATCGCCCGCCATCACATGCGTCAGCTCGGCCTGACCCGCGAGCAGTTGAGCGGGAAGCCCGTCGTGGGGATCTGCAACAGCTGGTCGGAACTCACCCCGTGCAACGCGCACTTGAGGGTGCTCGCGGAATCGGTGCGCAGAGGCATCACCGCGGCGGGCGGCCTCGCCCTCGAATTCCCCACCATGTCCATCGGCGAACCCCTGATGCGTCCCACGTCCATGCTCTTCCGCAACCTGATGAGCATGGACGTCGAGGAGACGATCCGGGCCAACCCCCTGGACGCCGTCGTCCTCCTCGGCGGCTGCGACAAGACCCTGCCGGCCCAGCTCATGGGCGCCGTCAGCGTGGACGTCCCGGTCATCGCCCTGTCCGGCGGCCCCATGCTCACGGGCCGCTTCCGCGGCCGGGCCGTCGGCTCCGGCACCGACATCTGGCGGATGAGCGAGGAACTGCGGGCCGGACACATCACGCAGGAGGACTTCGAGGAGTTCGAGGGCTGCCTCGCCCGCTCGGCCGGCCACTGCATGACCATGGGGACGGCCTCCACCATGGCCTGCGTCACCGAGGCGCTCGGCCTGTCCCTGCCCGGCGCCGCGGCCCTGCCCGCCGCCGACGCCCGGCGCGCCCAGCTCGCCGAGCAGTCCGGCGCCCGCGCCGTGGAACTCGCCCGCGAGCAGGTCCGCCCCTCGGCCATCCTCACCCGGGCCGCCTTCACCAACGCCATCGTCGTCAACGCGGCGATCGGCGGCTCCACCAACGCCGTCCTGCACCTCCTCGCCATCGCCGGACGGGCCGGCGTCCCCGTCACCCTCGACGACTTCGACACCCTCGCCCGGAACACCCCGCTCCTCGCCGACCTGATGCCCAGCGGCAGCTTCCTCATGGAGGACTTCGCCTACGCGGGCGGACTGCCGGCCCTCATGGCGGAACTCGGCGACCTGCTGGACCGGCAGGCGACCACGGTGACCGGGCGCACCCTGGGCGAGAACCTGGCGGGCGCGCAGGTCTGGAACCACGAGGTCATCCGCAAACTCACCGACCCCGTGCAGGCCCCCGGCAGCGGCACCGCGGTACTGCGCGGCAACCTCGCCCCCGCCGGAGCGGTGATCAAGCAGTCCGCCGCCTCTCCCGAACTGCTCGCCCACCGCGGCCCCGCCCTCGTCTTCGACAGCATCGAGGACTACCTGCGCGCGGCCGACGACCCGGACCTCCCGGTCGACGGCGACACCGTCCTGGTGGTCCGCAACCTCGGCCCCCGCGGCTACCCCGGAATGCCCGAACTCGGCAATCTGCCCATGCCGGCCAAACTGCTGGCCGAGGGAATCACCGACATGGTCCGGATATCCGACGCCCGCATGAGCGGAACCGCCTACGGCACCGTCGTCCTGCACGTCGCACCCGAGGCCGCCGCGGGCGGACCGCTCGCCCTGGTGCGCACCGGCGACCCGATCGAACTCGACGTCCCCGCCCGCACCCTGACCCTCCACGTCGACGAGGACGAACTGGCCCGGCGGGCCGCGGACTGGGTCGCCCCGGTGCGGCCGGCCGACCGCGGCTGGGCGCGTCTGTACGTGGACCACGTCGAACAGGCGGACCGCGGCTGCGACCTGGACTTCCTCGCCGGGGGCTCCGGCGACCGTCCCGCGAAGGCGCCCTTCTGATGGCCGCCCCCGCTCCCCGCGAGGCCGCTCGACCCGGTGCCGCGCCAGCCGCAGCGGAACTGCTGGCCGGGGTGATGCCCGTACTGGAGGTGCCCTTCACCAGCGAAGGCGCCCTCGACCTCGACAGCTTCGACCGCATCGTCTCGCACGTCCTGGACACCGGCGTCAGCGCCGTGATGTTCCCCGGATTCGCCAGCGAGTTCCACAAGCTCAGCGACGCCGAACGCGACCTGCTGACCCGGCGCCTGCTCGCCCACACCGTCCCGCGGCCCGACGTGGCGGCCGTCGTCTCCGTTCCCGACCACTCCACCCGCCTCGCGGTCGAACGGGCCACCGCCGCCGTCGCGGCCGGCGCCGACGCCCTCAACCTGCTGCCCCCGCACTTCCTCGCCCCGTCCCCGGCCGAAGTCCACCACCACGTCCAGGCCGTGGTCACCGCCGTCGCGCCGACTCCCGTCATCCTCCAGTACGCACCGGCGCAGACCGGGTCCTCGTTCAGCCCCGAGACCCTGACCGACCTCGGCCGCCGGCATCCGAACCTGGTCGGCGTCAAGATCGAGACCGCGCTGCCCGGCCGCCTCGCCCAGGCACTCGGTACCGGCCCCGCCGCGCTGCGCACGTTCGTCGGCTACGCCGGACTCCAGCTCCCCGACGGCCTCGCGCGCGGCGTCACCGGAGTACAGCCGGGGTGCTCGTTCACCGAGATCTACCAGCGGATCTGGACCCTGTGGCACAGCGGGGACCAGAGCGCCGCGCTCGCCCTGCACAGCCGGCTCGTTCCCTACCTCGCCTACTGGATGCAGGAAGTCGAGCTGATCATCGCGGTGGAGAAACGCGTCTCCGTGCACCGCGGCCTCATCGACACCGGCCACTGCCGGCGCCCCGGCCGGCGCCTCGATGAACAGGAAGCGACGGTCGTGGACCGCTTCCTGTCAGAGTTCGACGCATTCCTCACCACCGCACGGAACGGACAAGAAACAACATGAGCGACTTGACGGGCGAGGTCGTGCTGGTCACCGGGGCCGCGCGCGGCATCGGAGCGGCCATCGCCCTCGCCGCCGCGGACGCCGGAGCACGCGTCGGGCTCCTCGACATCGACGCCGACGGCGCCCGCGCCCTCGCGGAACGCATCGGGCCGGCCGCGGCCTGGGCCGCCTGCGACATCACCGACCAGAACTCGGTCGCCCCCGCCGTCACAGCCCTGCGAAGCGACCTCGGTCCGGTGACGGGCCTGGTCAACAACGCCGGCAAGAACGCCTACGGCGATCCGGTGGCCATGACGGTCGACGAGTGGGACGAGGTGTTCGCCGTCGACCTCAAAGGCGCCTGGCTGATGTCCCGTGCCGTGCTGCCCGACATGCTGGCCGCCGAACGCGGGGCCATCGTCAACATCGCCTCGATGCACGCCACGTTCACCTGCCCCGGCATGTTCCCCTACGCCGCCGCCAAGTCCGGACTCGTCGGGCTCACCCGCAGCCTCGCCCTCGAAGTGGGACCGCGCGGCGTACGGGTCAACTCCGTCAGCCCCGGCTACATCGAGACCGACCTGCTCGCCGAGTACTTCTCGCTCCAGCCCCCCGAGGTCCGGCGCGAGGCCCTGGACAAGCACATCCTCGGACGCCTCGGCACACCCGAACAGGTGGCCTCCGTCGTCGCCTTCCTCCTGTCGGAGTCCGCCGGTTTCGTGACCGGCGCCGACTGGGCCGTCGACGGCGGCGTCTCCGCCCGGTTCGCCTGACCGCGACCGGCAACATCCCCGAACCACGATCCCCGCGCGCACCAGGCGGCGGTGGTCGCTGTCAGCACGAAGGAGCCCGCATGTTCCGCACCCACCGCAGGCAGATCGCAGTCGCTGCAGGTCTGCTGCTCACCGCGAGCCTGAGCACGGCCTGTTCCTCCGGCAAGGAGAGCACCCAGGACGACTCTGCCTCCCAGGTCGACGGGAAGATCTCGATCACCTACCTCCAGAAGCAGGGGGACCAGGAGTACTTCATCGGCGAGGCCGCCGGCGCCAAGGCCAAGGCCAAGGAACTGGGCATCGACCTGAAGGTCGTCAACCTCGGCAACGACGCCAACAAGACGGTCAGCGAAGTGCAGTCGGCCGTCGCGCAGAAGACCAACGGCGTGATCGTCGTCGTCCCCGACCCGGCCGTCGGCCCCCAGGTCGTGCAGACCGCGCGGGACGGCAAGGTCGCCCTGCTGACCTCGGACGACCAGATCTGCACCACCGGACCCGACCCCGCCGCCTGCGGCAAGAAGGACCTCGTCCCCCGGATCGGCTTCAGCGGCCAGCAGATGGGCGCCGAGGTCGGCAAGCGGGCCGCCGCCGAGTACAAGAAGGCCGGCTTCAAGGCCTCCGACACCCGCGTCATCTCCGCCTGGAAGCGCGACGTCACCGTCTGCGGCGACCGCGTCCACGCCGCCCAGAAGGCCTTCGACGCGGCCGTGCCGGGTGTGAAGACCATCGACGTCGCCACCGACAACACCCCCACCGGCGCCCAGGACAAGATCGCCGCGACCGTCACCGCCAACTCCCACGTCAAGAACTGGGTGGTCTGGGGCTGCAACGACGAGAACGTCATGGGCGGCGTCACCGCCCTGCAGAACGCCGACATCAGCCCGCGCAACGTCGTCGGCGTCGGCCTCGGCGCCTACCTCGCCTGCAAGGAATGGGAGTCCGACAAGCCCTCCGGCATGAAGGCCGCCCTGTTCATCAACGGCAAGGACGTCGGCGCCCTCGCCGTCCAGACCATGTACGACAAGCTCAAGAACGGCAAGGCGTTCCCCCAGGAGGCCTTCGCCCCCACCTCCATGGTCGACGCCGCCACCTGGAAGAAGGAAGGCCTCACCTGCGGCTGACCCCGCCTGCCGGTGTCCGCCCACCACGGCGGACACCGGCAGCCGGCCACTGCCATCCGGCCCGGGCGCCGACGCGCGCGGACCCCTTCCCGCGCCCCGCCCGGCCGTCCTGGTCCGACGAGCCCGACCCTTCGAGGTGACCGACCCATGACCACAGAACCCAACTCCAGCGCACCACCGGATCGTTCAGCGCCCGCTTCCCCGGACACCCCGCGGCCCGACGGGATCGGAGTCGCTGGTGTCACCAAGCGCTTCGGCGCCGTCCAGGCCCTGAACGCGGTCACCGTCAACTTCGTCGCCGGTGAGGTCACCGCGCTGATGGGCGAGAACGGCGCCGGAAAGTCCACCCTCCTGAGGATCCTCACCGGCGACCACCAGCCCACCGAGGGACACGTGGTGATCGACGCAGAGCCCGCCGCGCTCTCCTCCCCGGCCGACGCACGCGCCGCCGGCATCCGGATCATCCCCCAGGAACCGGAGATCATCCCGCACCTGTCCGTCGCCGAGAACGTCTACGCGGGCGCCCTGCCCCGCAAGCGCGGACGCCTCCTCGACCGGGCCGAACTGCGCCGCCGCATCCACGACGACCTCGAACGCCTCGGCTTCGCCGACGTCCTGGACCCCAGCCTCCTCGGATCGCAGCTCACCCCGGCACAGCGCCAGTTGGTCGAGATCATGCGGGCCCTCACCGGAGCCGTCCCCGCCCGGCTGATCGCCTTCGACGAACCCACCTCGTCGCTGTCGGAACACGAGGTGGAGGCACTGTTCGCGCTCATCAGACGGCTGCGCGGCCAGGGCATCGCGATCGTCTACGTCTCCCACCGCATGCAGGAGATCTTCCGTCTCGCCGACCGGATCGCCGTCCTGCGCGACGGCAGCCTCGTCGGCATCCAGGAGGCGGCGGCCACCAACGAGAGCCAACTCGTGCGCCTCATGGTCGGACGGGACCTGTCCGCCATGTTCGTGCGGCAGCGGGTCGCCACCGACCGCCTCGTCCTCGACGTGCGCGGTCTCACCACCGACGACGTCACCGACATCTCGCTGCGGGTCCACGCGGGCGAAGTCGTGGGGCTCGCCGGCCTGATCGGCGCGGGCCGCTCCGAACTGGCCCTCGCCCTCGCGGGTGACCTGCCCATCCACAGCGGCACCGTCACCCTCGACGGCAGAGAACTGCGCGCGGGTGACCCGAGCGCCGTGATCAAGGCCGGTCTCGGCCTCGCCCCCGAAGAGCGCAAGGCACAGGCCCTGTTCCTCCAGCAGTCGATCCGCGAGAACACCTCCCTGGTCGTCCTGGAACGACTGCGCCGCTTCCGGTTCGTACGCCGGTCGGCGGAACGCGAGCTGGCCCAGCAGTACACGGACCGGCTGCGGGTGCGCACCCCGTCCATCGAGCACGAGGTCCGCAAACTGTCCGGCGGCAACCAGCAGAAGGTCGTCCTGGCGCGCTGGCTGGCCCGTAAGCCCAAGCTGCTCATCCTCGACGAGCCGACGCGCGGTATCGACGTCGGAGCCAAGGCGGAGATCTACCAGATCATCGCCGACCTCGCCGCCGAGGGGATCGCCCTGCTGGTGATCTCCTCCGAACTTCCCGAACTGCTCGGTCTCGCGGACCGGGTCGTGGTGATGCAGGGCGGCCGCATCACCGGAGAACTCGACCACCGCGACGCCGACGAAGAATCCATCCTCGCCCTTGCCATGGCCGACGACCTCGCCGACGCTTCTGGAGCCACCTCATGACGACCACGACGTCTTCCGAGACGCAGCAGGACACTCCCGAGAAGCCGCGGCCCCGGCCGAAGCGGTTCGCCGGACTCGGCGGGCAGAACATCAGCCTGGTCGGCGCCCTGGCCTTCGTGCTGATCCTCTTCGGGATCCTGAACAGCAACTACCTCAGCTGGTCCAACATGCAGGTCATCGCCGAGGCGGCCACCATCACCGGGCTGCTGGCGATCGTGCAGACCGTCGTGATCATCTGCGGCGGCCTGGACATCTCGGTCGGCTCCCAGGCGGGTGTGGCCTCCGTCGTCAGCGCCATGGTCTTCACCTCGGCCAACTCCAACGCCCTGCTCGGCATGCTCGCCGCGGTCGGCGTGGGTGTCCTCATCGGCATCGTGAACGGCCTGGTCATCGTCTACGGCCGGGTCAACCCCACGATCGCCACGCTCGCCGGCCTCGCCGCATACAAGGGCCTCGCCCAACTCCTGTCCGACGGCCGGGCCCAGGGCTATGTGCTCAACAACGACACCTTCATCTTCCTGGGCCGCGGGAAGATCGCCGGTCTGCCGGTGATGGTGTGGATCCTCATCGTGGTCGCGGTCGCCGTGCACCTGCTGCTCAAGTACACCGACATCGGCCGCAACATCTACGCCATCGGCGGCAACGACACCGCCGCCCGGCTGGCCGGCATCAACATCAACAAGTACCTGATCGCCGTCTACGCCCTCATCGGCGTCGTCGCCGCGGCGGCGGGCATCCTCCTGACCGCCCGTACCGGCTCGGGGCAGCCCACGTCGGGCAGCGAGGGCCTGGAACTGAAGGCCATCACCGCGGCGGCGCTCGGTGGCGCCGCGCTCAAGGGCGGCAAGGGCGGTATCGGCGGCACGCTGCTGGCCGTCGCTCTGCTGGGCTGCCTGGAGAACGGCCTCACCGTCCAGGGCATCAACAGCTTCTGGCAGAACGTCGCCCAGGGCGCGCTCCTGGTCATCGCCGTCATCATCCAGCAGCGCCGCAGCGGGGAACGCCCCGTCGGACTACCCCACTGATCATCTCCACGCTCGACGAGAGGGAACGGCTGCGTGCGACGTCTGACGGCTGCTGCCTGCAGCCCTCCTCCAGGACATCTCACCGAAGGACCGGTCTGGGACCGGGAAACGCGCGAACTGCTGTGGGTCGACATCGTCGCGGGAACGGTCCACCGCGGCGCCCTGAGCGCCCGGGCCGACGGCGGCGCCCTGCCCGACATCGCGCCCGGAACGACGCTGACGCTGGACAGCACGGTCGGGGCGGTCCACCCCTGCCGCAGCGGGGCCCTGGTGGCCGCGGCGGGCAGCCGCGTCCTGCGGCTCCGCCCGGGCCGACGGCCACAGGTCGTCGCCACCGTGCCGGAGGCGCACGACGGGATCCGGCGGCGCTTCAACGACGCCGGCTGCGATCCGGCGGGCAGGCTGCTGGCCGGCACGATGGCCTTCGACGCGACACCGGGAGCCGGCGCCCTCTACCTGCTGGACGGACACGACCTGCGCGTACTGGAGGACTCCGTCACCGTCTCCAACGGCCTGGCCTGGAGCCCGAACGGCGAACTCCTGTACTACGCCGACAGCGCGACCGGGCGCATCGACGTGTTCGACTACGACCTCGCCACCGGCGTCCCCAGCCGGCGCAGACCCTTCGCGGAGATCTCCGGCGGGGTACCCGACGGCCTCACCGTCGACAGCGACGGAAACGTCTGGGCCGCGATCTGGGGAGCCGGCCGGGTACGTGCCTACGGCCCCGACGGGACACCCCGCACGACCGTGACGGTTCCCGCCGCCCACGTGTCCAGCGTGACCTTCGCCGGTCCGCTGCTCGACCTGCTGATCATCACCACCGCCCGTGAGGGCCTGACCCCGGGCGACCGGCTCGCCCAGCCCGACGCCGGACGTCTCTTCGTGTGCCGGCCGGGCACCACGGGACTGCCCGCCGTCCCGTTCGACGACAGCTCTCTCCGGGAGATCCCATGACCCCCCTCCACGACGCGCTCGCCGCCACCCCCGTGGTCGCGATCCTGCGGTCCACCTCCGCCGCCTCCTTCCCCCAGGTCGCCGACGCCCTCCGCGAAGAAGGCGTACGAGCCGTCGAGTTCACCCTCACCACCCCGGGCGCCCTGGACGCGATGCGCGAGTACGCACAGAACCTGCCGGCCGGCAGCGTGCTCGGAGCCGGCACCGTCACCTCGCCCCGCGCGGCCGAACTCGCCGTGGCGGCCGGGGCCACCTACCTGATCACCCCCGGCACGACGCCCGACGTCATCGCCGAGGGAACCCGCCTGGGCGTCCCGGTGCTGGCCGGCGCCTTCACCCCGACGGAGATCCTCACCGCCTGGCAGGGCGGCGCCACGATGGTCAAGGTCTTCCCCGCCTCCCTCGGCGGCCCCGACTACCTGCGGGCGGTACGCGCACCGCTCCCCGACGTTCCCCTGGTCCCCACGGGAGGCATCTCCCTCGACGCCGCCCCGGCCTACCTGGCCGCGGGAGCCAAGGCGCTCGGCATGGGCGGCCCGCTGGTGGGCGACGCCTGCTCCGGCGGCGACCTCGGCGCTCTGCGCGAACGCGCCGCCCGGCTCACCCGACTCCTGGAAGAAGCCCGCACATGACCGCTCTCGTCACCCTCGGCGAAGCCATGGCCGTCGCCGCGTCGACCGCGCCGGGCCCGCTCGCTCCGGGGAAGACCGCCCGCCTCTCGTTCGCCGGAGCCGAGGCGACGGTCGCCATCGGCGTGGCCCGCCTGGGACACCCGGCGGCGTGGATCGGCAGCCTCGGCGACGACGCGGCAGGCGCCATGATCCGGGCGGGACTGCGCGCCGAGGGCGTCGACGTCCACGCCCGGACCGTCCCCGAGCTGCCGACCGGCCTCATGCTGCGGGAACGCCGCACCGCCGACCACACACGCGTCGCCTACTACCGCACGGGCCTCGCCGGATCACGCCTCGCGCCAACGGACGTCGACGAAGCCCTCGTGAGCGGGGCACGGGTCCTGCACGTCACCGGCATCACACCCGCCCTCGGCGACACCGCCCACCAGGCGGTGCGCCGGGCCGTCGAGACGGCCCGCGAGGCCGGCGCCACCGTCTCGCTCGACGTCAACTACCGGTCCCTGCTGTGGTCCCGGGAGGAGGCCGCCGCGGCTCTCGGCCCGCTCGTACGCCAGGCGGACATCGTCTTCGCGAGCCCCGACGAAGCGGACCTCTTCGTACCCGGCGGCACCCCGCTGTCCCTGGCCCGGTCGCTGGCCGAACTGGGCCCCAGTCAGGCCGTCGTCAAACTCGGTGCGCGGGGAGCCCTCGCGGTGGTCGAGGGAGCGGTCTTCGAGCAGCCGGTCGTCCCGGTCACCGCCGTGGACCCGATCGGCGCGGGAGACGCCTTCGTCGCCGGCTACCTGGCCGCCCACCTCGGCGCTGCCGCCCCGGCGGAGCGCCTGCGCTGGGGGGCCGTGTGCGGGGCGTTCGCGGTGTCCGTGGAGGGAGACTGGGAGGGCCTGCCGCTGCGCCGGGAACTGCCGCTGCTGGGAAGCGGGGACGTACACCGCTGACCGACGGGCCGTGCCGGGGCGGACCGCGACTCCTTTCCCGTCATGTCCGGGCGTCGTGGCCGAGGGCCCGGTGGACGGCGGCGGTGGAGGCCGCGGCCCGTGGCGAGCCGAGAATGCCGGCGCCCATGCTGTTCATGACACAGCGGATCGGCAGGCGCCGGTCGAGATCGAGGATCGCCGTCGAGCCGCCCAAGCCGCCCCAGAACGCGACGCGGCCGTCGGGAATCCAGGACAGGGTGCGCCGGTCGGGCAGCGCGAAGCCGATGCCCCACCGCACATGCAGACCGTTGACGAGGTCCGTGCCGTTGGACTGCTCCTCGAAGATGAGCCCGATGGTGTCGGGCCGCAGCAGCCGGCCGCGGGCCGAGGCTCCCTCGCGGGCGATGGGGGAGAGGATCTCGGCGACGGCCAGGGCGTTGCCGTGCCCCTTGGCCGCGCCCAGATCGGCGGCGCGCCAAGCGGGGGTGTTGGCCGCGTCGGCGCCGAACGCGACCGTGTCGCGCTGCCAGGGCTGGGTGCGGGCCGCGTCGCGATGACCGCCCCACAGGTCCACCACCCGCCGGCCGTCGATCTCGACGGCCGGCGACAGGCCCACCTCGGCGCCACCGCGCGGTTGCTCCTCCACGACATCGCGGACGGGTTCGAACACCGGGCTGACGGTTCCCTGCGCTTCGGTCATGCCGGCATCCTCGAACACGAACACGAACGCGCCCGCCTGACCGACCGCATCGAAACCCTGACCCGCAACCGCGACGCGATCACCGCCTACCTCACCGAACTCCGGGAACCGGCGACCTGACCTGTCGAGACCTGACGACCCGTCAACAGCCGTTGAGTACGAACGCCGCCCAGTTGGCTTTATCGAGCAGTAGCGATGGCACTTGTCGATGAGTTTGGGAGGCGCCCCGAACCACGGTCGGGTGATGTTGATGAGTTTGGGAGGCACGGCGGCTCTTGCCACGGGAGCATCGGGATGCTCGTGGTGAAAGGTGCTGGTCATGCCCCAGATGTCGAAGGTCGAGCTGTACGCGGCGATCCGGCGTGACCATCGCGGCGGCATGTCGATGCGGGAGCTTGAGGGCAAGTACGGGGTGACGTGGCGGACGGTCCGGAAGGCGCTGGACTCGTCTTGGCCGGAACCTCGCAAGAAGCTGCCGACCCGGGCCACCGTGCTGGATCCGTACAAGCCGGTGATCGACGAGATCCTGCGGGCAGATCTGAACGCGTCGCGCAAGCAGCGGCACACGGTGACACGGATTTTCCACCGGCTGGTCGAGGAGCACGGCGCGGATGTCTCATACGGGGTCGTGCGCTACTACGTCGCCGGCCGGAAGCCCGAGATCCTGGTCGAGTCGGGCAAGGCTCCCCTGGAGGCGTTCGTCCCGCAGATGCACCTGCCAGGTCATGAGGCCGAGGTCGACTTCGGCGACGTGGCCGTGCGGCTGGCCGGCGAGCTGGTGACCTGCTACCTCTTCTCTTTCCGGCTGTCGTACTCGGGCAAGGCCGTTCACCGGGTGTTCGCCTCCTGCGGCCAGGAAGCCTTCTTCGAAGGCCACGTCCACGCACTGCGGATGCTGGGCGGAGTGCCACGGACCAAGGTCCGCTACAACAACTTGAAGGCCGCTGTTGCCAGGGTGATGGGGCAGGGGCGGGCGAGGACGGAGGCAGACCGGTGGATCGCCTTCCGTTCGCACTTCGGCATCGAGAGTTTCTACTGCCGTCCAGGCATCGAGGGCGCCCACGAGAAGGGCGGGGTCGAGGGGATGATCGGCTATTTTCGCCGCAATCACTTCGTTCCCGTTCCTGAGGTCGACTCGTTCGCCGAGCTGAACGAGATGGTCGAACAGTGGGACCGGAAGGACGACGCCCGCAGGATCGGTTCGAGGCCGAAGACGGTCGCGGAGTACTTCGCTCTCGAACAGCCGCTGTTGATGCCGCTGCCGGAGGAGCCGTTCGAGACCGGGCGGGTGTTCACCCCGCGGGTCGACCGCTACGGCCAGATCCCCGTCCGCACCAACCGCTACTCAGTCCCGATCCGGCTGATCGGCAAGCGGGTGCGGGTCGTGCTGCACGCTTCCCATCTGGTGGTTTACGACCAGAATGTGGAAGTGGCCCGGCATGAGCGGCTGATCGCGAAGGGAGCCGTCCGACTGGACCTGGACCACTACCTGGAGGTCTTGGTCCGCAAGCCCGGTGCCTTTCCCGGCTCGACCGCGCTCGAACAGGCCCGCTCGGCAGGCAGGTTCACTCCGGTCCACGACGCCTGGTGGGACCAGGCCCGCAAGATCCATGGTGAGCGGGACGGCACCCGGGCTTTGATCGAGGTTCTCCTGCTGGGCCGGCATCTGCCCCACGAGCACGTCGTCGCCGGTCTGGCCTCGGCCCTGCGGGCCGGCGCCATGACCGCCGATGCGGTCGCTCTGGAGGCCCGCAAGGCCGCCCAGGCAGAGAACGAACCGGCCCCGGCGACCGGTCGGCCGGCTCCTGGCGAGCCGTCGGCGACGGTGACGTCCCTGCACGAGTGGCGGCTCGCACACCTTCCTCCGGACACCCGGCCCCTGCCGTCGGTGACCCCCTACGACCAACTGCTCCGACGCCGC
Organism: Streptomyces sp. NPDC007084; assembly: GCF_040703595.1. NCBI lineage: Bacteria > Bacillati > Actinomycetota > Actinomycetes > Kitasatosporales > Streptomycetaceae > Streptomyces > Streptomyces sp. NPDC007084. Next base: position 20,058 of record NZ_JBEYFY010000061.1, on the reverse strand, counting down.
CGCACCAGCGGCAGTGAACACCGTGAGGGAGAAGCCCAGTGACTACCCTGCCCCGCCAGCGAGGCTTGACCGAGCAGGCCGCCGACGCCGCGATCGACAGTGCCTGCCGTCTGCTGCGGCTGCCCTCGATCCGCAATGAGTTCAACGAGATCGCCGACCGGGCCTTGAAAGACCAGATGAGCTACCGCGGCTTCCTCGCCGAGCTGCTGATGGCCGAGTGCGACGACCGGGCTCGCCGTCGATCGGAACGACGGATCAAGGCCGCGGGCTTCCCTCGGGAGAAGTCGCTGCGGACCTTCGACTTCGATGCCAATCCGAACATCGACGCCGCGACCATCCACACTCTGGCCAGCTGCGAGTGGATCAAGAAGAGTCAGCCGCTCTGCCTGATCGGTGATTCCGGAACCGGGAAGTCCCACATGCTTATCGCCCTGGGCACCGAGGCGGCGATGAAGGGCTACCGCGTCCGCTACACCCTCGCGACGAAGCTGGTGAACGAGCTGGTCGGGGCCGCCGACGAGAAGCAGCTGAACAAGACCATCGCCCGCTACGGCCGCGTCGATCTTCTCTGCATCGACGAGCTGGGCTACATGGAACTCGACCGCCACGGCGCCGAACTCCTCTTCCAGGTCCTGACCGAACGGGAGGAGAAGAACAGCGTCGCGATCGCCTCCAACGAGTCCTTCGGAGGCTGGACCAAGACCTTCACCGACCCCCGTCTCTGCGCGGCTATCGTCGACCGCCTCACCTTCAACGGCACCATCATCGAGACCGGCACCGACTCCTACCGACTGGCCAGCACCCGAGCGCGCACAGAGCAGATTGCGGCAAGCTAGTCAGAGTGCCGGACCTGGCAGCCCTTGTTGCTGAAGGCACTTCGTCATGACCCGGCTGCGCAGGAGTTCATACTCAGCTCGCAGCCGGGTGAACGACGGCGGCCGTGGGACAACGACTCCAGCAGTGACGACCTCCTCCGGTCTGAACTGTTCACGTGTCAGGTCGATCTCGACGCCCTGACCCAGCCGATTCCACCAGTGGTAGTCCGTCCGCACTCCGTTCACCAGGACTTCCCCGCGCAGTAGCTCTCCGCCGAGAAGGTCGTTGACGACCATTGCCGTGACGCCGCACTGACCCCGGGCGGGGTTGTCGGGGTTCCAGTCAGAGCTGGCGTCCGGCGGGAAAGTGTCGGCACCCCAACTGCTGCGGATAGCAGCTTCCACGTCAGTCAGCATCAATGGGATCATGCCCTTATCTTGACAGCGTGCACTGACAATCGGTGACGAGCGCATCTGCTCACGAATCAGCCGCCTTCAACTCTCATCGACACTTGCGTCGCCATCTGGGTACGCACTGCCGTCCAAAGACATCGACATCCGCTGTCCTTTGACGTGAACGAAGCCACCCAGTACTCCGCCGCCGCGAACGGACGTCGCCTCGGCAGCGTGCGGGTGCGCGCGAGCCTTCTGCCGCCCGGGGCGGTCCCCTGCACGGCGCCCCGCAGACGCCCGCGTCCGGGAAGCGCGGCAAGGGCCGGACGTTCGCCGACATAGCGCCGGACGTCGGCGGAGGTGAGCTGTCTCATCCATCGCTGCGTTCGCGCCAGAGCGAGAGCCGGTTCCGCGCCGCTTCCGCCGGTCAGTTCCTCGTAGAAGCGGGTGATGAACAGCGTGGTGGGCAGATCCGGGATCGGCCAGAGCGCCCCGAGCACGCCCGCCGCGCCCGCGTGCATGAAGCCGATGGTGAGCGCGTGGGACTCCTCGGGCTGCAGGATGACGTTCACGGCACCGGACACGCACGCGGCGACGACCACCAGACGCAGGCCCTCTCCGGCCAGGCGGCGGATGCCCGCCATGTCCAGTCGCTCGGCGTCGGCCAGCGACAGAGACGCGCTGTCGATCGAGTCGTAACTCATGCTGCCGTGGCAGCCGAGGTGCAGGTGGGTCGCCCGCGGGAGCTGGTCGAGGAGAAAGCCGCCGGTCGCCTGAGGACCGTAGGCGACGGCCGAGCGCCGCCCGGGGAAGCGCGTGACGATATGACGCAGCTCGGCCTCGGCCCCGGGCAGCGGAGGACGCGACGCGCTGGGATTCGCCAGACCCACCAGGAACGGCGGCTGCTCGCCGAGCCGTTCCACTCGCTTGCGGGCCGCCGACCACGCACCGGCCGACGGGGCGTAGGAGACGGTCTCCAGCACGTCGGGCAGCGAGATCGTCCTCCCTCGCGTCCGCCACGTCGCCGCGTGCCAGGCGAAGGCCGGCAACAGACCACACGGGACGATGACGAGGTCGGTCGTGCCGTTCGCCAGGAGTTCGTGCGAGAGGGGCTCGACCACCGTCCGGCCGATCTCGGCGAGGACCTTGCGCAGTACCCGCCGGAACCTCGGGAGCCGGAAGTCCGCCCCGGGCCCTGCCAGCAGCCCCTCACCGGCCCGTGGACGCCCGGGAGTCAGCCCGTCGGGGCTTCCGTCGGCGCGCCGGCCGATACCGAGGATGAGGGTGAGAAGCCGGGCACCGTCGGTCGACGGAAGATCGACGGGCACCACCGGCACGGGGGAAGCCGCAGGCGTGATGACCAGGGCACAACAGCCCAGCGGGTGCGCGATCAGGTACACGAGCGCCTGTCCCGGCCGCAGAGTGGCCCTCAGCTCGGCTGTCGCGGGTGGCTGCCCCAGAGCGAAGTCGGCCAGGCCGGGCAACCCTCGGATGGCCGAGAGGAGCCCGTCCAGCGAGGGGACCGCGTCATGAGTCGACGGGCCGGCAGGGGCGGCTCCGGCTCGCGCCTCGTCGGCCTGTCCGCCCGGGACGGAGGCCGCGCTGCGGCGCGTGGTGCGCGCGGCGCCCACGGCGGAGAGGTAGGCCTCCGCGAGCCCGGGATCGATGCCCCGGAGCAGTTGCAGCTCGCGCACGTCGGCACCGGAAGCGGCTCGCAGCGTGGTGGCGCGGCCCCTCTCCATGATGCCCACGGCGTGCTCCAGCGTCTCCTGGACGTCCGGGTCCGTGAGCGTGGATGTACGCGGTGACGCTCTCCGTCAACGACGCCGCGGCACTCGCGGCCGGAGTCCGCGCCGGGGCGTCGGCCCGGCCGCCACGAAGAGCCGGCTGGATCTCTTCCGTGACCTGCGCCATCCGCACGATGCTCATCGACGTCCCCCGCTGCCAGCCTCGTTGTCCGTCGGCACCGTCGCCGTCGGCAGGCCGAGATTATCGGAGCCGCGCCCGCCGCACGGGGGCTTTCCCCCGGGTCTGCGATGACCGCCCGTCGGGGTCGGGGTGCCGACCGTGAGCGGCACCCCGGGCCCTTTCGCCGCGGCCGGATCAGCCCCGTCCCTCCCTGGCGGCGATCGACGCGCGCAGGCTGTCGAGTGTCTCCCGGTTCATGACGACGAAGGGGTGGTCGACGCCGAGGACGCGTTCGCGGCGCTCGACCAGTTCCTCCTGGAGAGGCACCGCCTCCTGGATACGGCCCATGCGCCGCAGAAGCATCGAGGCGAGGGTGAGCGCGTTGAGCGCGAGCGGGTGGTCGGGGCCCTGGATCCTCCTGCGATCGGCGAGGATGCGCCGGACCAGCGGCTCCGCCTCCTCGTAGCGGCCGAACTCCTGGAGCCCCCAGCCGTACAGGTGGCGGGCGGTCAGGGTTGACGGATGGTCCGGCGGCAGTACGCGCTCGCAGTCGGCGAGCACGGATGCCGCCTCCGCGTCGAACTCCGATTCCTTGCGCAGTTTGACCAGGGCCTCCAAAAGGACGGCACGGCTGTTCAGCGTCACGGGCGAGTCCTCGCCGAGCGCTCTTCGCCTGCCGTCGACCGCGCGGCGGATGAAGTGTTCCGCCTCCTCGTTCCGGTCGAGGAGGTCGAGGGCCTGGTGGAGGCCGTAGCAACTGTCCAGGGTGTCCGGGTGGTGCGGGCCGAGGACACGCTCGCGGGCTTCCAGAACCTCCCGGTGCACCTTCTCGGATTCGGCGAACCGCCCCATGCCGAAGAGCGCCAGTCCGAGTGTGCCCCGCGCGCCGAGGCTCAAAGGGTGCTCCGCGCCGAGGAGTTGTCTCACCATGTCCGCGACGGGACGGGCGAGGCCGAGCGATCCCGCCCAGTCGCCGGCCTCGTACACCCGTCGTACGAACACGGTGGTCAGCCGGGCCGTGTCTTCCCCGGGAGCGTTCCTCACCAGGGCGATCGCATGCGGTGCCAGGAGCGTCAGCGCGGCACGCGCACCGGGGGACTCGTCTCCCGTTGCCGGAAGCGATGCCTCCAGCAGTTCGGCCGCGGCCGACACGAACGCCGGATGCGAGGCGTCCGACGCGTCGCGCACGCTGTCGAGGAGCACACCGTGGGCGTTGAGACAGCGAGCGCCGCCGGAGTCGACCAACTCGACCAGAGAGTGATCGAGCAGTCCGCGCAGGGCGGCCTCCAGCCGGTCGGCAGGCAGCGCGGGATCCAGTGAGCCGAGATCCACCTCGCCGCGGAGCGCGGGCATGAGCATCGTCATGGGCACGGGGTCGGCCCCCCAACAGGACAGCAGCCGCAGGAGCGACGTAGCTTCCGGGAGCCCCTGGCCGGCCAGCGCGTCGAGGGACAACTGCCAGGTGCGGCCTACCAGTTGGCGTGCGGGACTGGTGCGGCCGGCCGCTGCCCGGTCGACGATGGCCGTCGACTCCTCGCTCAGCTTGCGGTCGTATTCGTCCATGGTCCACGACTCCAGGAGCTGATGGGCCAGATGGGAACCGGCGAGCGTCAGGGCGAGGGGCAGCCGGCCGAGTCGCTCCGCCACCTTGCGCGCGGACTCGGCGGAACCCGCCCGCGGGGCGAGGTCACGCAGAACGAGTGCCGCGTCTTCCAGCGGCAGCACGCCCAGCGGGTGGGTGGTGGCGCCGGACGACCGCCACAGCGGTGAGCCCGCGTGGCGGGTGGTCACCAGTACGGTGCCGGGTGGGCTTGTGCGCAGCCAGCCGCCTTCTTCGAGCAGCGCGGGATCGTCGGCGTTGTCGAGGACCAGCAGCCAGCGCTGCGCGGAGTGGTCCAGGTAGTGCCAGACCAGGTCGGCGGCCGCCCGCTGCCCGTCGGCGGCCGCCGCGAGTTCGGCAGGCGTCGCGCCCCGGTCACCGGCGACCGCCAGCATGCCCGCGCGCAGGGACATGCGCTCGGAGGCGTTGACCCACAGCCCCACCCGGCCGAACTCGGACACTGCTGTGGTGAACGCCCAGTAGGCGATCGTCGTTTTCCCGCAGCCGCCCATGCCGTGCACGACGTGGGCGTCGTTGCCGGGGCCGGCAAGGGACCGGCGCAGCAGCGACTTCAGTTCCGCACGGTCACGCACGACGCCGGGTACGCGTCCCGTCAGCGGTGTCCGGACCGTGTCGGGTGCGGCCGGACCGGACGCGGCCGTACCCAGCAGAGGCCTGCTGCCCGCCGCGTAGTGGTGATGGTGCTCCTCTATGTGCTGGTCGCCGGGTGTCTGGTACACCCGGCCCTGCCCAAAAGCCCTGCCGTCGAACCGCGCCCGGCCGCTCATCGTTCGGTGATGTGCTGGTCACGTCCGGCCTGGTAGACCCGTCCGCTTCCGGAGGCCTCCGCTCGCTGGTGGACTTCGACGACGGAGGGAGTCTGCGGCATCCGGGGGGCCAGTTCGGCCAGCAGACTCCGGAGTTCGGCGGCGACTTCGGGCTGTGCGTTCAGCAGTCTGCGAACACGCCCCTGCCATTCCGCCGCCAGTTCCGCTTCGGACTCGGTGTCGCCCGCCTCCCGGGCCAGGAGCAGGTCGGCGCGGCCCGCCTCCAGCTCCTCGCGTACGCCGTCGGCCCGGTCGGGCTGGAAGCGCCGCCACAGTCCCACGACCCCGTCACGGGTCGACTCCCAGGCCTGAGTGGCCATCAACGTGACCATCGTCGTCCCGGCCGACCGGGCCAGCTCGACCATGTGCGGATCCATTAGCTCCCCCTGCTCGTCCGCTCCAACCGCCCCTGATCCTAACGGGGTTGTCCAGAAGGCCCCGAGACCGCCGGGGGAGCGGAACGCGGCCGGCCGTGCCGTCGCACGCGGCAAACCCCGCGACGCGCACGCCCGTCCCCGGGATACTGGTCGCCCATGGATGAGGTCGAGGTCGTCGTCGCCCACTCCGAGCGGGTGACTCTCCGCGTCGGGGACGTGTTCCTGAAGGTGGACGCCGATCAGGGGCGTCTCGGCGTCGAGGCCGAGGCGATGGCACTGGCGCCGGTTCCGACGCCGGACGTCCTGTGGCGCAGGCCGCCCGTGCTCGCGATCGCCGCGGTCCCGGGGACGGCGCTCGGCCGCCTCGGCGAACCGTCGTCCGCCTCCCCGGCCGCGTGGGCCGCGGCCGGTGCCGCGCTCCGGACGTTGCACGACGCCCCGCTGCCGCCCTGGCCCGCCCGGGGGAGGAGCCCCGACAAGCTGGCGGCGGATCTCGACGCCGAGTGCGAGCACCTCGTGACGAACGGCGTCCTGCCCGCCGGCCTGGTCACCCGCAACCGCAGGGTCGCCGAGGCCGCGCTCCGGCCGTGGACCCCGGTGTTCGCGCACGGCGACGCGCAGCTCACTCATGTGTTCGTCGACGACGACGAGGTCACCGGCATCATCGACTGGTCCGAAGCGGGCCCGGGTGACGCCCTGTTCGACCTCGCCACCCTGACCCTCGGACACGAGGAGCGCCTCGGTGACGTCGTCGCCGGCTATGGCACCGACGTCGACCTCGACGCGATCCGCGCGTGGTGGTCACTGCGGAGCCTGCTGGTGATCCGCTGGCTGATCGAGCACGGCTTCGACCCCTTCGCACCGGGCTGCGAGGTCGACGTGCTGAGATCCCGGATGTGCGGCGGCGCGGTCCCGCGTGCGTTCTGACGCCGCGAGCAGGCCAACTCCCGGGGTGCGTTGGCCTGCTGTGGTCAGGGGGCGTCAGCGCTCGCGCGCGGTCGCCGCGGCGGTCATACGGAGGACGGGTACGCGGCGGCGCCGGCGGCCAGGCGCTCGTAGGCCTGGCGCACCGCCGGCACCAGACGTGCGGCGGCCTCCGGATCGGCCTGCTCCTTGGCCAGTCGCAGGATGCCGCCGCTGCGCCGGTCCGCCGGTACGTGCTCGCCGCGCGCTGTGACCAGCGCGTGGAAGTGAGCGTGGTTCTCGCCGAAGACCATCAGATACGTGGCGGGTGCCCCGGTCACCTCCGTCACCGCGGCGACCAGGTCCCGGGCCCGCCGGCCGAACGTCGCGAGTTCGGCCTCGTCGAGCCCGGTGATCCGCTCGGCGTGACGGCGCGCGCGTAGGACGAACCAGCCGGGCACGTCGTAGCCCGGCACCGTCTCAGCCGACCACAGGGGGTCACGGAAGACGACGGCACGCTCGTCGTTGGTCCGTTCCAGGCCGCATATGAAGCAGTCGGGGGTGTCGCTGGACGCGCTCAAGATTCTCCTCGGCAAAGCGATGCGGAAGCTGGCTGGGCAGGCCTCAGACCGCCCCGGTGAGCACCAGCATGGGGTCGGGCTGGGGCGACTTGAGGGCCCAGGACCGGTTGGTCAGGTCCGCCACGTCCGTACCGGAGCGGCGGGCGGCCAGCAGGGCGTCCGGGTCGAAGGCGGGACCGACGGCGTCCTCGCTGTATTCGGGGCCGCGCATGTAGGCGGTGGCCTCGTCCGGGTCGGCGAAGTTGTCGATCTGCATCTCGACGAAGCTGCCGTCCGGGTCCTGGTAGTACATCGACGTGGTGACGCCGTGGGCGATGCACACCGCCGGGGTGACGCCCTTGTCGCGCAGCGTCTCGTAGCGGGCGAGGAGGTCGTCGAGGTGGGCGAAGGTGTAGGCGACGTGATGGACCGCGGCCGTCGTCGGGGACTTGCGGTCCAGCGTGACCGGCGGCGTGAGCAGGGCGACGCGGTGGTGCTCCTCGTCGTACGTGATGAAGCACAGGCTGTCGTTCTGGAAGACCACGTGGCCGTCCAGGACGGCGCAGTACCAGTCCCGCATCGCCGTGGGGTTGCTGGTCTGGAACACGACGTGGGCGAACTTCGGTGTGGCGGACATCCGATCCTCCTTGATCGAATTTCGCGGGCGCGTGCCCGCGCGGGCTGGAGAGCTACCTGCTGGTGTCGGTCGTCGGGGTGGCGCCCGGAGCGGTGACGGACGGCAGGGCCGGCCGGAGCGGTGCCGGATCGTCGGGCCGGCCGGCCGAGCGGGGCGCCGGTGTGTCAGGCGCGGGCGACGAAGCGCTGGCGCAGTTCGCCGATCCCCTCGATGGTGCTGACCAGTTCGTCACCGTGAGCGAGCCAGCGCTGCGGGTCGCGGCTCAGGCCCACGCCGGCCGGCGTCCCGGTGAAGACGACGTCGCCGGGCAGCAGCGGAATCACCGCGGAGAGCCGCGCGATCAGCTCGGGCACGGAGAAGATCAGGTCGCTGGTGCGGCTCTTCTGCACCTCCTCGCCGTTCACGGTGCAGCGCAGCCCCAGGTCGTCGCGGTCGTCGAACGCGTCGGGGGTGACCAGCCACGGGCCGGTCGGCGCGAACCCGGGGAAGGACTTGCCGAGGCTGAACTGCGGTGAAGGACCTTCGAGTTGGATGATGCGCTCGGAGATGTCCTGCCCCACGGTCAGCCCGGCCACATGGTCCCAGGCGGTGTCGGCGGAGACATGATGCGCCCGGACGCCGATGACGGCGACGAGTTCGATCTCCCAGTCGGTGTGGCCGCCGGGCGGCAGGGCCACCTCGGTGACGGGCCCCGTGATGCTGGTGGCGAACTTGGTGAACACCGGCGGCATGGTGTCCGGCACCGCGAACCCGGACTCGGCGGCGTGGTCACGGTAGTTGAGGCCCGCCGCGACGACCTGCCGTGGGGCGGGAGCCGGCGCGCCGAGGTCGGCGGGGTCGAACGAGTCGCCCTCGGGCAGCCGTGCCCCCGTTGCCCACTGCCGGAACTCCTCCCAACGGTCGTAGACGGCCTGCGGGTCCGCGGCGAAACGGCCGTCACTGGCCCGCTCGACGTCGACGGCACGACCGTCCACGACGAGGACCAGCCGGCCGGAGAGGTTGGCGATACGCACGGGACTGCTCCTGTGTTGCTTCGAGAAATTTTACTGGGGGTCGTACTGCGAGCCGGTGTGCGCCGGCGAGTCGGCGAGGGGGCGGGTGATGTGGAGGCGGAGGCGGAGGTGAGCGGCCGGCGCTTCGGTCGGCAGCGGCCTCACCGTGGACGCGGGAACGTGGCGGTTGTCGCGGTCGTGATGCCGATCACAGTAGAGCGCTATATGTGATAACAGCAAGACGTCGGGCCGACGAACTTTCACCCGGACCCTCCGCACCGCCCGGAACGAGCCGCTGCCCAGCACCCTCGCGCCGAGGAGGCCCCGCCCACGAAGATCAGCGCGTCGAGGGGACCCGGCCCAAGATCCTCGCCCTCAGGAGAGAGACCCCGCCCAAGATCCTTGGGCCGACAAACCCCCGCCCAAGACGCTCGCGCCGAGGAGACCCTCCTCGTCACCTTGCGGCAGCGATGCCCCCGCTGAGGCCCGGAGGCGGGCGGTAACGCCGGCCCACCAGGCCCCCGCGTACGGCCTCGCGCACACGACCGTGCGGCAGCGCCGCCCCCTCAACCCCCCGAACTGCGCCGCCGCAACAGCGGAGCGATCCGGTACGGCACCAGCCGCCGCATGACCAGCGACGTGCTGGTCCGCTCCACGCCGGGAATGCCGAGCACGTTCTCGGCCACCCGGTACAGGTCCTCGGCGCCGGTCGCGACGACGTGGACCAGCAGGTCGGTCTCCCCGCTGAGCCCGTCCACCTGCACGACCTCGGGGATCGCGGCCAGCGCCCGTGCCACCTCGTCGAGCCGGCGCTGGGCCACCCGGGTGGTGACGAACGCGGCGAGCGGATAGCCGAGCGCGGCCGGATCGACGCGCCGTTCGAAGGAGTCCACCGCGTGGCTGCGGTCCAGTGCGGCCAGGCGGGCTTGCACCGTGTTGCGGCTCAGCCCGCTGGCCTCGGCGAGGGCCACCGTCGTGGCCCGCGGGTGAGCGGAGAGCGCCAGCAGCAGGCGGGCGTCGGTCGGGTCGATCCGTTCGGAACGGGGCATGGTGCGCACCTTCCAGGGCTGAGAGGCCGGGCGACTGGGCATTCTGCGTCATTTCCTCGTGGGTTCTTGTGCGGTGTCGTCACCAGGTGGTCTCCTCGGCCCCAGCCGTGGCACACGCCGTTCGAGCCGTGGCACACAAGTCATTCGAGCGGCGACACACACTGCCGTTCGAGCGGTGGCACACACCGCCGTCCGAGCGTGGCGCACACCGTCGCTCGCCGGGCAGCGCCCCGGAGCCCGGTGCCCCGCGCACCGAACCCCGGTGCCCGGAGCCCGGTGCCGAGCGCACCGAGCGCCCGCGGCCGGTGCGTCCGGCTCGCCGCCGTGCCACGCCACCCGCACAGCCGGTCGTACGTCCGTACGCGGATGTGCCGAGCGCGAGGAGACCGTTCCTTCATGACCACCGCACCAGCCGCCTCCGGGCGGACCACGGACGCCGACTTCGGCGTGCTGCACGAGATCGAGAACCGCGTGCTGTGGCTGTCGAGCGCGATCGTGCACCACGCCAATCGGGTGCGCCCCAACCCGTCGGGCCTCAAGGTCGGCGGCCATCAGGCGTCGTGCGCCTCCATGGTGTCGATCATGACGGCCCTGTGGTTCCGTCACCTGCGCCCCGAGGACCGGGTCTCGGTCAAACCGCACGCCTCGCCGGTGCTGCACGCCCTCAACCACCTGCTCGGGGAACTGGACGCCTCGCACCTGACCACCCTGCGCGCCCTGGGCGGCCTGCAGAGCTACCCGAGCCGATCGAAGGACCCCGACCCCGTCGACTACTCCACCGGATCGGTCGGTATCGGCGCCACGGCGACGATCTGGGGAGCCCTCGCCCGCCGGTACACGACCGGCGCCACCGCTGGTGCCGGCGCCGCCGCCACCGCGGGTGCCACCGGCGGCGGCTGGGCCGGCCGACAGTACGCGCTGGTGGGGGACGCCGAGCTGGACGAGGGGGCGGTGTGGGAGGCGGTGATGGACCCCCAGGTCGCCGAACTCGGCGAACTCGTCTGGATCGTCGACCTCAACCGGCAGTCCCTGGACCGCGTCGTGCCGAACATCGCCGCGAGCCGCCTGCACGGCATGTTCGCCGCGGCCGGCTGGCAGGTGCTCACCCTCAAGTACGGCACCCTCCTTGAGGAGTTGTTCGCGCGCCCCGGGGGCCGGGAACTGCGGGACCGCCTCGACGCCATGTCCAACCCCGAGTACCAGCGTCTGCTGCGCTGCCCCGCCGGGGACCTGCGCGACCGCCTGCCCGGCACCGGCCCGGGGGCGCCGGCGATCGCCGCCCTGCTCGCGGACACCGACGACGCCACCCTGATGGCGGCCGTCCGCAACCTCGGCGGTCACGACCTCACCGCCCTCGACGCCGCCCTGTCCGAGGTCGACGACGACCGGCCCACGGTGATCTTCGCGTACACGGTCAAGGGCCACGGACTGCCCACCCAGGGCCATCCGCAGAACCACTCCTCCCTGCTGACGGAGGAGCAGATGCGGGAACTCGCCGACCGGGTCGGCACGGACCTCGCGGACCCCTGGCGGGGATTCGCCCCGGGCTCCGAGGCCGCCCGCCTGTGTGAGCGGACCGGGGCGCGGCTGCGCCGGGACGCCGTTCCCGAGGCGCGGCCCCCGAAGATCCCGGCGGACATCGGCCGTACGCCGACGGGCGTGGCGACGACACAGGCGGCGCTGGGCCGGGTGCTGCTCGACCTGAACCGCAGCGCCCCCGGCGCCGCGCGCCGGCTGGTCACGGTCAGCCCCGACGTCAGCTCCTCCACGAACCTGGGCGGGTGGGTCAACAAGGTCGGCGTGTGGTCGCCCAGCGAGCGCGTGGACTGGTTCGCCGACGACGCGGAGACCATCCTGCACTGGCGCGAGCGGCCGACCGGCCGGCACATCGAACTGGGCATCGCGGAGACGAATCTGGTCGGCCTTCTCGGCGAGCTGGGCGCCACCTGGAGCAGGTGGGGCGAACCCCTCCTGCCTATAGGGGTGTTGTACGACCCCTTTGTGCAACGCGCCCTGGAGCCGTGGTCGTTCGGCATCTACGCGGGAGGGCAGTCGATCCTGGTCGGGACCCCGTCGGGAGTGACCCTCGCGCCCGAGGGAGGCGCGCACCAGTCGATCACCACGCCTTCCCTCGGCATCGAGCAGCCCGGCTGCACGAGTTGGGAACCGGCGTTCGCCCTCGACACCGAGTGGACGCTGCTGGCCGCGCTGTCCCGGCTCGGACGGCCCGACGGCGGCTCCGCGTACCTGCGGCTCTCGACCCGGCCCGTGGACCAGTCGCTGGCCCGGGTGCCCACCGACCCGGCGGCCCGGGAACGCCGCCGCCGTCAGGTCGTCGCCGGCGCCTATCCGCTCCTGCGGCGGCCGGGAGCCCAGGTCACCATCGCGGCCATGGGTGCCATGGTGACCGAGGCGCTGGCCGCGGCGGACCGCCTCCAGAACCTCGGAGTCCCGGCCGACGTGGTGTGCGTGACCAGCCCTGGCCTGCTCTACCGGGCCCTTGACGCGCGGGCCGGACACGGCGACGCGGCCGACTGGATTCTGGACCAGGTCTTCCCCGCGGAGCGCGCCACACCGCTGGTCACCGTCCTGGACGGACACCCGCATACCCTCGCCTTCCTGGCCACCCTGCACCGCGTGCCCGCCCGCAGGCTGGGGGTGACCCGTTTCGGTCAGTCGGGTTCTCTGGAGGAGGTCTACCGCCATCACGGCATCGACACCGACAGCATCGTCACCGCGGCCCTCGACCTGACCCAGTAACACCCCGTCAGATCCCGGACGCGCCCCGCCAGGGCCCGTTTATCGCGCGCCAGTTCCCGGATACGCGCCGCCGGTCCCGGACGCGCGTCGCCCGTACGGGTAACGCGTATCCGGGACCAGGCGGGCCCGGCCTTCCGGTCAACCGACGGGCGCGTACTCCGTGCCGCCCACCCACACGCGCCGGATCGCCCGGGTCGCGGTGATGTCGGCCAGCGGGTCCCCGTCGATCAGGACCAGATCGGCGCGGCTGCCGACCCGGACGACGCCCCGGTCCCGCAGGCCGAAGGACTGCGCGGGCAGACTGGTCGTGGCGCGCAGCGCCTCACGAGGGGTGAGCCCCGCCCGGACCAGCAGTTCCAGCTCGTGGTGCAGGCTGGTGCCGAACGGCGGCTGCACGGGAATCCCCGGTGTGTGGTTGGAGTCGGTGCCCGCCAGGATCCTCGCGCCGGCCCGGCGCAGCGCGGTGACACTGCCCTCCGCGGCGGCGTAGCTCCACCCGGGCACACCCAGAGCGGCGAAGCCCTCCATCATCGTGAGGGTGGGGACGGCGATGGTGCCCGTGGCCGCGTACCGTGCCGCCGTCGCGTCGGAGAGCGGGCTGTCGAGCGGAACGTGATGGATCATGTCGACGCCCGCGTCCAGCGCGCGGCCGACGGTGAGCGTCGAGGTCGCGTGCGCCATGACGAGCTTGCCGAGCGAATGGGCCGCCACCGTCACGGCTTTGACGATGGCGGGGGAGAGGCCTGGCTCATCGACGATGATCTTGATGTAGTCCGAGCCCTCCCCGATCCGGGCGCGCACGAAGGCGAGCGCCTGTTCGGGGCCGGTCAGGATCGCGTTCGCCGGGAAGCCGGGAATCTGACTCTGCGGACTGCCGGGCGCCACGGCGGGCGTACCCGCGCTGCGGATGTCCGTCAGGCCGGGCCGCCTGCGCAGCGAGGCGACGAGCGAGGGCGGGAAGCAGGCCATGTCCAGCCCCGTCGTGACGCCCCAACCGGCCAGTTGCTGAAGGGTGGTGACGTCCTGGAGGTGGATGTGGGCGTCGATCAGACCGGGCAGCAGGACGGCCCCCGTGCAGTCGATCCGGCGCGCCCCGAGCGCACTCAGTCCGATCAGGCCGTTGTCGATGACGACGGTGGACGGAGAGGTCAGCCGGTCCCCGTCGAAGACCCGGACACCGGTGAGCGCGACCTTCGGGGAGGCGTCGGCAATGCGGGTGCGCGGCTGCGCGTGGGCGACGGTGGGGGCGACGAGCGCCGGCAGGGCCGCGGCGGCGATTCCGGCCGTCGCGGCGGTCTTGAGGAAGTCACGCCGGTTCGTGTGCGGGATGCACATCGTGGTGCCTTTCTGCGAGGGGGTGCGGAAAGTGCAGCGATCGAGCGTCGGGCCGGAGCGCGCTGACAGCGTGCTGTCGGCCGGCCTTCGGGCGGGTCCGGGGGCGTGTCCTGCCTGGTTCGGCGGACGCCCCTCGGTCCTCGTCGGGGGACGACCGTAGTTGTTATATGTGATAACAACAAGAGGTCGGCGCGGGTGCGTTCTCGCGTGAGGAGACGCGGGGGAGGCGGGCAGGTCCCCATCAGCCCGGTCAGGCCGAACGGGTCAACAGACCCAGTCAGCCCAGTCAGTCCCGTCAGGCCGCGCGGGCACGACAGGCCGGACAGGTAAGACAGGTCCTAAAGAGGCGGAGACGGTGTGCCCTTGCGGGAAGACGCGCCGTGCCGTCCGGTCAGGACAGCGCGGAGAAGGCGATCTTCTCGTTGCGCGCCAGGTGCCGTTCCACCGCCGCCGCGACCTTGTCGGGATCACCGGTGCGGTAGGCGGCCAGCAGGTCCACGTGGGCCTTCCCGCGCCGTTCGTGCTCGGTCGGGTCGGGGTCGAGCCGCCCGAATCCGATGCGGATGTAGCGTTCCGCCGCCCGCCACAGCGTGGTCAGGACGCGGATGTCCCAGGCGGTCGCGGCCGGCGCCAACAGCGCGAGGTGGAAGGCGTGGTGGTCGTCGTAGATGTCGGCCATGCCCTGCTCCCGCGCCCCGAACTCGGCGGCCTGCGACTGCAGCCGGTCCAGGTCCGCCGTGGTCAGCAGGGCGCACGAGCGCCGCGCGATCTCCGGCTCCAGAGCACGCCGGAGACGGTAGATTCCGCGCAGGTCGTCGAGGTCGAGCGGCGCGATGACCGCGCTGCGGCCGGGCCGCATGATGACCAGGCCCTCGCTCTCCAGAGAGCGCAGCGCCTCACGGATCGGGATGAAGCTGATGTCGAGCATGCCGGCCAGCTCGCGCAGCGAGTACTCCGCGCCGGGAGCGAGTCCGCCCGCCAGGATCGCGCGCCGCAACTCGTCGGTGGCCTGCTCGGACACGGACCGTGACGTAATGGGCTGCACGGCTCCTCGGGGTGTCGCCACGCTGTATCCCTCGCTTCGGCCGCCCAGTGGTCGATATCAACTATAGCGAGGCCACGTCCGCCGGCAGCGGGCAGGACGGGAGGCGTCACAGCTTCAGGATCCGCTCGGCGTTCCCGTGCGCGATCTTCCTGCGCTGAACGGGCGTCAGCGGCGCCCGGCGCAGGAAGTTGACGGCCTGTTCGCTCTTCTCGAAGGGGTAGTCGATGGCGAAGAGCACGTGGTCGATGCCCACGATGTCGATGGCCGCCTTGAGCATGGTGTCGTCCATGACCCCGGAGGTGGTGAGGGAGATGTTGGCCCCGAAGTACGCGGAGGGCGGCCTCTTGAGCGCCACGCGCGTGGTGATGTTCCGGATCTGCACATCGAGGCGGGGAGCGTGGAAGGGCAGAAACTCGCCCATGTGGCCCAGGATGAGCCGGGCGCCGGGGAAGTCGTCGAAGACCCCGCCGAGCAGGATCCGCAGGGCGTGCCCGCCCGTCTCGGCGGCCCAGCTGTAGAGCGGGCCGACGAGTTCGGGACGGTCCTTCAGCAGGCCCCAGTCGCCGGCCGGTGCCGGGGTGGGGTGCAGGTAGAGAGCGGCGCCCAGTTCCTCCAGCGCCGCCCACACCGGCCGGAACTGCGGCTCGTCCAGGTAGTGGCCGTTGGTGTGGCCGTTGACCAGGAAGCCGGCCATGCCGAGGTCGCGTATCGCCCGCTTCGCCTCCCGTACGGCCGCCGCGGGGTCCTGGAGGGGCAGGGCGGCGAGACCGCCGAAGCGTGCGGGGCGCTCGGCGATGATTCGGGCGAGGGCGTCGTTGGCGACCTGCGCGTCCCGTACGGCGATGGCCGCGTCGGGCTGCATCTGCACCCCGGGCGGGGTGAGCGACAGCACCTGCATGCTCACGCCGTTGGCGTCCATCTCGGCGAGGCGGTACTCGGTGATGTCCGGGAGCCGCTTCAGCCACTCGCGGGCGACCTCGGGCTTGAAGGGGATCGCGCCGCCCAGCGCGGTGCCCTGGGTGATGAGGCCGGGCAGCATGACGGCCTCCTCGATCGCGACGATCCTCAGCGGTCCGCCGTGAGCGGGGCGCCCGCCGTGAGCCTGGGCCACGCCGGGCGCCGCCAGCTGGCCCGCGCCGGCGAGCGCGGCCGTACCGGCCGCCGTGTTGAGTACCTGACGTCTGGTCCATGGTTGCCTGGTCATGTGTGCTGCTTCCTTCCGGAGTCGAGGACGTACGGACAGGGGGCCGCCCCGGCCGCGAGGCGGGTACCTCGGACAGGACGCGGCCGGGGCGGAGCCTTGGGTGGAGGGTCAGACCCGCTGCGGCGGCGCGGTCTCGACCCGGTGTGCGCCGCGCCCCCGCACGGTGTCGACCAGCGCGGGAAACGCCGGGGAGAGTTCGTCCCCCAGCCAGCCGACCACCTGGTCGGGGCGGACCAGCACGAAGCGGGCGCCCAGCCGCCGCGCGTAGTCGCCGGGGACCGAACCGCTCAGGCGCACCGCGTCGAGAGCCGCCCCCGCCTCCGGCAGGGCGGCCTCGTCGAGCGTCGCGTCACCGGCGACGAGCAGCGTCAGCCGGTCGCCCAGGACGTCGTACAGGGAGCGGCCGTCCCGGAGGAAGACATGCGGCAGGCGGGCACCCACACGCGCCCGTCCGTCGGGTGGCACGGGAGCCTGTTCCGGTTCCGCCGGAAGCACCGGGGAAGCGGCGATCCGAAGCCCGAGCACCAGGTCGAGGGAGTGGAACTCCGCCTTCTTGGTCTCCTGGATGCGCAGTGCCGCCGCCTGCCGCGCCGTCGCGCCCGCCCGGTCCCGGTCCTCCAGGTTCTCGGCCAGCAACTCGGTCGACAGCACCCGCATGTTGGCGGTCGCCTCCCGGACGACGCGCTCCTGGACGGGACGGCGCTCGGTCTCGTAGCTGTCGAGCAGTCCCGGCCCGCCCCAGCCGTCGAGCACCGCCGCCAGCTTCCAGCCGAGGTCGACGGCGTCACCGACACCGGTGTTCAGCCCATGGCCGCCGAAGGGCGGGTTGAGGTGTGCGGCGTCGCCCGCGAGGAACACCCGGCCATGACGCATCCGGTCGACCACCTGCATACGGGCCGTCCACGGGTCGGTGGACAGCACGGAGGCCTTCACCGGCCGGCCGGCCACCGAGTCGAGGAAGCGCGCCCCGTCCCGCTCGCCGGCCGCCCGGTCGACGCCGAAGAGGATCGCCCACCAGGTGTCCGTCCGGTCCAGCGGCCCGACCAGCGCGGGCGCGCCCGGGTTGACGATCCAGTACTGCACGGCGGGCCCGTGCCGGACGTGCTCCCACAGTCCGGGGCACTCGAAGACCATGCCGAAGTTCGGGCGCAGGGCCTCTCCGCCGAGGTAGCGGGCGCCGATCTCGTCGCGTACGACGCTGCGGGGGCCGTCGCAGCCGATCACGTAGTCGGCCGTCACGACGGCGCGGTTCCCGGCGCCGTCCTCCACGGTCACGGACACCAGGTCCTCGCTCTGGTCGAGGGCGGTGACCTTCGAGCCGAGGACGAGCCGGCACGCGGCGAGATCCTGGACCGCCTCGCGCAGCACGTCCTCCAGGACGTACTGCGGTGCCTGCTGGCCGACTTCCGGGAACCGGTCCCCCTCGGGCACGAGTCCGAGCACGCCGGTGAAGCGGGACAGCTCCGCCCCGGACAGCGACGTGCAGAACACGACGTCCTGGGACCAGGAGACGGGCAGGGGCGCGCGCTCGCGCAGCCGGCCGGCCAGCCCCCAGCGGCGCAGGTGCTCCATCGTGCGGACGTTGAGCGTCTTGCAGCGGGGCCGCGCCCGGGACACCGTCGGACGGGGCTCGACGACGACACACTCGACACCCCGGCGGCCCAGTTCGACGGCGGCCGCCAGTCCGACGGGGCCTCCGCCGGCGATCAGGACCTGGGTGTGCCGCGGCGGCCGGCCTGCCGGCCCGGTCGCGGGCATCAGGCCCCGGCCCCGGCCGGCCGCCGCGTCGCGGCCCAGTGCGCGCACTCCTCGGCGAACGCGAGCTGCCGCAGGTGCAGGGCGTGGCCGAGCGTGTGGTGATCGATGCAGTGGCCCGTGCCGCGGGCGACACTCGCGTCCACGAAGGGGGCCGCCGTGAACAGGCCGGCGAAGTGACCGACGTTCCGCGAACCGCTGCTCCACAGGGCGTCGAACTCGGCGAGCGCGTTGTGCACCGGTACGCGGACGTTGGGCGCGAGCCCGGGCAGATGCTCCCGCGGCCAGGCGGGTGCCTGCACCAACTCCCTTACCGGGACGGGCGCGTACGAGGCGTGGGCCCGCTCCACCGCCTCGGGGGTGTGGGTGTGCGCCGGGCCGAACATCACCGCGTCCCGCTCCGGGTACGGCAGATCGATCGTCGCGTCCGGCGGCAGCGTGCCGAGGGCTTCGGCCGCTCCGCCCGGCGGGATGACGGCCCCCATGCCGGTCGCGGAGACCCCGATCAGCGGGAAGGCGGGGTCGCCGGCCGCGATCATCAGCGCGATCATCCCGCCGATGGAGTGGCCGACCAGGAACACGCCGTCGGCCGCCAGGCGCTTGGTGGCCTGCGTGACGGCGTCGCCGAGCAGTTCGGCGTGGCGGGCGAAGGTGTTGGCGTCCGGCGCGAGAGGCGTGCTGCCCCCGTAACCGGGACGGTCGAAGGCGACCACCGGGTGTCCGTGCGCGACGGCGGCGTCGAGGAAGGAGCCCTCGGCGGTTGCCGCGACGTCGAAGTAGCGCGCGGTGTAGGTGCCGCCGTGGAGGGCGGCGATGAGGGGCTTGCCGGTGGGTACGGCGGGTCCGGCGGTGAGTGCCGTGATCGTGTGTCCGTCGACCTCGAAGGTCAGAAGGTCGCGTTGCTGGGCCATGTGTGGCCTCCTGCCAAGGTGTGTTCCAGCGTGCCGCGCGGCGGGAGGACGGCGCGCGGTGAACGACAACGCACGGTTCGCGGGGGAGCGTTGGCCCCCGGGTCCGCGGGCCCACGTGCCGCGTGCGGGCGGCGGCGGGGTCCTGCGAGACTAGGCGTTATATGTAATAACAGCAAGAGTCGCGGCACGCCCGGAGCGAGCGGATCGGCGAGTGGTGAACCGGCGAGGACGCGCCGGACGCGGGAGGTCAGCCGTGCTGCGGCAGATAGTCCTGGGTGATCTGCTTGTGCTCCAGGAAGTCCTCCACGGACGCCAGTCCGCCGAGGCGGCCCACGCCACTGGACTTGTAGCCGCCCTCCTCGAACTCCACCGTCAGGTTCGCCCAGCTGTTGACGGAGATGAGACCCGCGTCGAGCTGCCGCGCCACCCGAACCGGCCGGTCGGCGTCCCGGGACCACACGCAGGCGCTCAGCCCGTACTCGGTGTCGTTGGCGAGGGCGATCGCCTGCGCCTCCGTGTCGAAGACCTGGACCGTCTGCACCGGTCCGAAGGTCTCCTCCTGGACGATCGGCAGCGAGGAGTCGGACACGGCGAGCAGCGTCGGATGGTAGAAGGCGCCGCCCGCGAGTTCGGGGCGGGTGCTCGGGCCGCCGCGGACGAGCGGCTTGGCGCCGGCCGCCACGGCCGCCTCCACGGCGGCGTCGACCCGGGCGACCGACGCCTTGTCGATCAGCGGGCCGATCTCGCTGGCCGGGTCGGAGGCGGGACCGGGGCGCACGCTCTCCAGCCGACGTGCCAGGGCCTCGGTGAACGCGTCGGCGATCTCCCGCTGGACGAGCACCCGGCTGCCCGTCATGCAGAACTGCCCCGCGAAGACGGTGCACGACTGCACGGCCGTGGCGAGGGCGGCCTCCGTGTCGGCGTCCGCGAACACCAGATGCGGCGTTTTCCCGCCCAGCTCCAGCCCCACCCTCTTGAACCGGGACG
>NZ_JBEYFY010000060.1:0-43402 GCF_040703595.1 Streptomyces sp. NPDC007084 | reverse complement strand
CGGACGGCCGGGGACGGGAGGCGCCGGACGCGACCGGCGGGAGTACGGCCGGCCGGGCCGGCGCCACAGCGCCCTCCGCGTCCCCGTCCACCCGCGCCGAACCGGAACCGGCCCGCCCGCTGGCGCGTTCGGTCCCGGTCGCCCTGCGGATTCCCGCCATCGGCGTCGACACCCCGGTCATCCGGCTGGGGCTGGCGCCGGACGGCAGCGTGCAGGTGCCACCGGTCGTGGCGCACGACCGGGCCGGCTGGTACCGGCACTCGCCGACGCCGGGACAGACCGGCCCCTCGGTGATCCTCGGTCACGTCACGGTCGGCGCGTACGGGGACGGCGTCTTCCGTCACCTCGCGCGCCTGCGCCGGGGCGACCGGATCGAGGCGCGCCTGGAGAACGGCACGTCCGCGGTGTTCACCGTCGGCTCCGTACGGACCGTCGCCAAGGCGGAGTTCCCCTCCGAGGACGTCTACGGAGACGTGGACCGGCCGGAGCTGCGGCTCATCACCTGCGGTGGTCCCCGTACGGGCGACGGCTACGCGGACAACGTGATCGTGTTCGCGGCGCTCGGCACCAACGGGCCCTGACGGGCGGGCGGACGGCTCCGCTGTCCCGGCCGGGACACCGTTCGTCGTACAACCGCGAGCAACCGCGACCGACTGACAGCAACCGCGAGCAACTGCGAGCAACTGCGAGCGACCGACAGCAACCGCAAGCAACCTCAAGGCAACCGCAGAGCATCCGCAAGGCGGGAGCGGGGCCCCCGGGGGCCCGAGGCGGGATGCTGGGCCGACGGACCGTACATCCGCGGCCCAGGATCCCGCCCCCCGCCGGGGGTGAAGCGTTTCCCGCGTTCCGTCACGACCATGGAGAGTGTTGAAAGGGTCCCGCGAGAAGGCAGCGTCCGAGCTGTTCGCCGCCCTCTACCCGCGCCTCGCCGGCTGGTGCCGCCGTCTCGTCGACGACGACGGGACGGCCCACGAGATCGCCTCCGAGGCGTTCACCCGGCTCTGGGCGCGCTGGACGACCGTGGCCGAACCCCGCGGCTTCCTCTACGTCACCGCCGCCAACCTCGTCCGGGACCACTGGCGCAAGCTGGAGCGCGAGCGGCGGGCCGTGCACCGGGCGACGGCCGAGGTGGCCGTCGGGCCGCCCAACGAACAGGCCGACCCCTCGGTCCGGCTGCTCGTGCAGTCGCTGCCCGAACGGCTGCGCGTCCCGATCCTGCTGCACTACTACGCTGACATGCCGATCCGGGAGGTGTCCGTGCTGACCGGGCGCAAGGAAGGGACCGTCAAGGCCGATCTCCACGCGGCCCGCGAACTGCTCCGCGCGCACCTGAGGAGAAGCCTTGATCACACACTCTGACGACGAGGGCCCGGACTTCGAGTCCGACGACCCGCTCGCCGTCATCCTGCGGCCCCCCTCCGACCTCCTCGGCCCCCCGGCCGGCCGTTACGAGGCGATCCGCAGGGGCGCGGCCCGCCGCCGGCTGGCCCGCGCGGCGGCCGGAGCGGGCCTGGTGTGCGCGGTGGCGGCGCTCGTCGTCCTGCCGCTCCGGGCGGCGCGGCCCGAGGCACCCGCCCCGCCCACGGTTCCGCTGGCCCCGCCGCCCGCGAGCACTCCGTCGACCGTGCCCGACCCGTCCGCCTCGCAGCGGCCCGCCAGTCCCCGGCCCGGGGTGAGCGATCCGCCCGGCCGGGCGCCGGAGACCTCCGCTCCGAGGACCCCGCCCACCCGTGGCTCCACGGACCCCTCCTCCGTCCCCGGCCGGACACCGCCCACCACGCCGACCGCCGTCTCCGTCGAACCCTCGGCTGCCCGCACCGGCACCGCCCCGGCGCCTTCACGCCGGGAGCGCATGTAGGGGAGGGGGAGTCGGGAGAAGCGGCGGCCCGCTCATAAAGGAGAAGCGGCGGCCCGCTCATAAAACAGTCCTTGGCCCCCCATAAGCCGCCCTTATGAGGTCATAGCCCGGACCCGCCTACTGACTTAGGTTTGCCTTAGTTTAGGCTTCCCGTCGAGCCCCCTGCCTCTGCCCGAAGGGAACCTGATCATGCCTCGCCCTCTGCGGGTAGCCATTGTCGGAGCCGGCCCCGCCGGAATCTACGCCGCCGACGCGCTCCTGAAGTCCGCAGTGGCCGCCGAGCCCGGTGTGTCCATCGACCTGTTCGAGCGGATGCCGGCCCCGTTCGGTCTCATCCGCTACGGCGTCGCGCCGGACCACCCCCGGATCAAGGGCATCATCACGGCCCTGCACCAGGTGCTCGACAAGCCGCAGATCCGCCTCTTCGGCAACGTCGACTACCCGCGGGACATCAACCTGGACGATCTGCGCGCCTTCTACGACGCGGTGGTCTTCTCGACGGGCGCCACGGCGGACCGGGCCCTCGACATCCCGGGCGTCGACCTCGACGGCTCGTACGGCGCGGCCGACTTCGTCTCCTGGTACGACGGCCACCCGGACGTTCCGCGCACCTGGCCGCTGGAGGCGGAGAAGGTCGCCGTCCTCGGAGTCGGCAACGTCGCGCTCGACGTGGCGCGCATCCTCGCCAAGACCGCCGAGGAACTGCTGCCCACCGAGATCCCGCCGAACGTTCACGAGGGGCTCAAGGCCAACAAGGCCCTGGAGGTCCACGTGTTCGGCCGACGCGGCCCGGCGCAGGCGAAGTTCAGCCCGATGGAGCTGCGCGAGCTGGACCACTCGCCGAACATCGAGGTCATCGTCGACCCCGAGGACATCGACTACGACGAGGGCTCGATCGCCACCCGGCGCGGCAACAAGCAGGCCGACATGGTCGCCAAGACCCTGGAGAACTGGGCCATCCGCGACACCGGCGACCGCCCGCACAAGCTGTTCCTGCATTTCTTCGAGTCCCCGTCCGAGATCCTCGGCGAGGACGGCAAGGTCGTCGGCCTGCGCACCGAGCGCACCGCCCTCGACGGCACGGGCAACGTCAAGGGCACCGGCGCCTTCAAGGACTGGGACGTCACCGCCGTCTACCGCGCCGTCGGCTACCTCTCCGACAGCCTGCCCAAGCTCCCCTGGGACGTCGACTCCGGCACGGTCCCGGACGAGGCCGGCCGGGTGATCGAGGAGAACGGCGGGCACCTCCAGTCCACCTACGTCACCGGCTGGATCCGGCGCGGCCCGATCGGTCTGATCGGCCACACCAAGGGCGACGCCAACGAGACGGTCGCGAGCCTCCTCGACGACCACGCCAACGGCCGTCTGCACGAGCCGACTTCACCCGACCCGACGGCCGTCGACGCCTTCCTCGGCGAGCGCGGCGTCCGTTTCACCACCTGGGACGGCTGGTACCGGCTGGACGCCGCCGAGAAGGCACTCGGCGAGCCCCAGGGCCGCGAGCGCGTGAAGCTCGTGGAGCGCGAGGACATGCTGAAGGCAAGCGGCGCCTGAGCACAACGCCCCCGCCGGGCAGGGCAGTTCTGGAGACTGGTTCACGGCAGCGCGTACGCCCCTGACCCGACCCCGGAGCCGCCCCGACCCCGGAGCCGTCCCGGCCTCAGAGCCGCCCCGCCCCGGAGTCGCGCCGCCCCGGGGTGTCGGCGGAGCGGCGCCGGTTCAGGCGTCCCGCAGGGCGATCAGGGTGCTGACGCGGTTCGTGGTCAGCGAGTCGACGCCCGCTGCGATGAGGCGGCGCATGGTGCGGCGGGTGTCCGGGGTCCATACCGACACCAGCATGCCGTCCCGGTGGACGCGGGCCACGAGGTCCCGGTCCACCAGCCCGAAGCGGTAGTTGAGCCAGCGCGGGCGCACCGCGTCGAGCAGCGCCGGGCGCGGCGGGGCCAGCGTCGTCCAGGTCAGGGCGATCTCGGCGGCGGGATCGACGGCCCGCACCGCGAGCATCGCGGCCGCGCCCGCGCAGTAGTACACCCGGTCCTGGGCCCCGCACGCCCGCACCACGTCCACGACCTCGCGGACCGCCTTCTCGTCCACGGGGGCCGGCAGATCGACCATGACCCGGTGGCCGTCGGTCGCCCCGAGGGCGTCGGCCAGTGTCGGCACCCCGCCGTCGGTCAGGCCCTTCACCTCGTCCGAGGAGAGCGACCGCAGCGGACGGTCGTGCCCCCACAGCCGGTTGAGCGTGTCGTCGTGCAGTAGCACGGGTGTACGGTCACGCGTCAGTCGGACGTCGATCTCGACGGCGTCCGCGCCCTGGCGGAGCGCGGAACGCAGCGAGTCGATCGTGTTCTCACGGACGCGGTAGGGGTCGCCGCGGTGGGCGACTGCGGTCACGGTGCGCATGGGCCCATTGTGCGGGGTCAGAGGGCCAGCCAGGTCGCGGCATAGGTGTCGATCTCGGCCGCGAGTTTCGCCTTGGATGCCTCGTCGAGGAACGCCGCCTCCACCGCGTTGCGGGCGAGCGAGGCGACGCCCGCCTCGTCCAGGTCCATCAGCCGGGCGGCGACCGCGTACTCGTTGTTGAGGTCGGTGCCGAACATCGGCGGGTCGTCGGAGTTGACGGTGACCGTCACCCCGGCCGCCACGAACTGACCGATGGGGTGCTCGTCCAGGGTGCGCACCGCGCGCGTCGCGATGTTCGAGGTCGGGCACACCTCCAGGGCGATCCCGTGCTCGGCGAGGTGGGCGAGCAGCCTCGGGTCCCGAGCGGAACTCGTGCCGTGGCCGATGCGCTCGGCGCCCAGGAAGTTCAGCGCGTCCCAGACCGTCTCGGGGCCCGTTGTCTCGCCGGCGTGCGGCGCCGACCGCAGGCCCGCCGCGATCGCCCGGTCGAAGTACGGCTTGAACTGGGGCCGGGGAACGCCGACCTCGGGTCCGCCGAGCCCGAACGAGACGAGCCCCTCGGGCCGCAGCCGGTCGTCGGTCGCGAGCCGCACGGTCTCCTCGGCCGCCTCCAGACCGGCCTCGCCCGGGATGTCGAAGCACCAGCGCAGGACGACGCCCAACTCGGCCTCGGCGGCCCGGCGGGCGTCCTCGATCGCCTCCATGAAGCCGAGTTCGTCGATCCCGCGCCGGGTGGACGACCACGGGGTGATGGTCAGCTCGGCGTAGCGCACCTGCTGACGCGCCAGATCCCGGGCGATCTCGTACGTCAGCAGCCGGACGTCTTCCGGGGTGCGGATCAGGTCGACCACGGACAGGTACACCTGGATGAAGTGGGCGAAGTCCGTGAACGTGAAGTAGTCGGCGAGCGCCTCGGGATCGGTCGGCACCATCGAGTCGGGGTGCCGGGCGGCGAGCGTGGACACGATGCGCGGGGAGGCGGATCCGACGTGGTGGACGTGCAGTTCGGCCTTGGGCAGCCCGGCGATGAAGGAGTGCAGGTCGCGTACGTCGTCGCGGGCGGTGATGTGCTCGGTCAAGGGGTTCCTCCCCGGAACGGCGTCTCCGGACCGTGCGCACGTGCTCGGCGGGACGCGGGTGATCGGCTGATCGATGACTCGGGATCATCGTAGGCGCCGGGTCCGGCCGGGCGGGGCCGGCCTGTCCGGGCGGAGGATCACCGACGGCGGGCCACGGCTCGGCCGTCGCCCCCGGCCGCGCCGACGCCGGAACGGCCGCCTGTCCGGGGGCCGTCCTCCCGTGGAGATCCACAGGACACACCCGGGCCGTAGCATGACGGCACGCAGAAGAGAGGGGACTTCGCGCATGTCCGAGGACGCGAGGACACCGGGGACACCACGTGACGCCGACTCGTGGACACCGACCGGCCAGGGGAACGGGTGGACCGCGCCGGGCGACGGCGAGAACGGTACGCGGGGCGACCACGGCGCCCGGTGGGTGGACGACGCGACGGGGGAGGGCCCGCAGTACGCCGTGTCCGGTGAGTCCGGTGAGTCCGGTGAGCGGGGTGCGCGGAGCGAGTCCGGCGGGCCTGTGACCGGTGAACGCGGTGCACTCGGTGAGGGGGCCGGGGCCGGTGAACAGGCCAGGCCCCCGGCAGAGCGGGCTTCGGCCGAGGGACCGGGCTCCGTCCAGTCCCCGGCTGACCGGGCCCCGGCCGACGGCACCCAGCGTGCGGTGCCCGCCCAGGCCGGCGAGCCGTTCGCCGCGCCCGCCCGGACGCCCGCCCCGCCGGTCTCCCTCGGCAAACCCGGCACCGACCGGCAGCCGGAGCCCAATCCCTGGGCGCCGCCCCAGGAGACCGACGCGTCCGGCGGGAACGGCCGGGGTGGCGGGAACGGCACTCCCGCTCCCGCCCACGGCCTGCCGACGATCACCTCGTTCCCCGGCGCGGGGGTCCCGTCCGGCCCCACGGTTCCCGGCGGACCGGCCTGGGACAACCCGTTCGCGGCGCCGACCGCGCCCACGCCCTACCCGCAGCCCGGCCCGGGGGAGCCCGTGCCCCCGCCGCCGATAGCCCCCGACGGCCCGGGCCAGGTCCCGTACGGCTACGGCTATCCGCAGTACCCCGGCGCCGGTCCGGCCGCGCACGGCGGGGTCCCCGGCTACGGCTGGCCGCCGGCCCCGCCCGCGCCGAGCAACGGCATGGGTACGTCCTCGCTCGTCCTCGGCATCATCGCGGCGGTCCTGTTCTGCGCGTGGCCGCTGGCGATCCTCCTCGGCATCCTCGCGGTGATCTTCGGTGTGATCGGCCGGGGCAAGGTGCGCCGGGGCGAGGCGACCAACCCGGGTCAGGCGCTGGCCGGGATCATCTGCGGAGTGGTCGGCATCGTCCTCGGCGCCGTGCTGATGGTCGTCGTCATCGCCGTGCCGGACGACTTCGGCGTCGACGACTCGGATGGCTCGGACGGGTTCAATACGTCGTTGGTGACGCAGCAGGGTTGATCCGCCGGGAGCCGGGAGCCGGGAGCCGGGAGCCGGAAAGCCGGGAGCCGGAAAGCCGGTTGCCGGTGGCCAGTACCGGGGAGCCGGTGCACGGCGCGGTGGGCGGTGCACCGGCCGCGAGGGGCGCGCGGCCCGTGGGACGCCGGGCGCCGAGCCGGGCCGCCAGGCGACTGGCCGACGCTCGTCAGCCGCCGCGTCGGACGTGCGTCAGGCGCTCGTCCGGCGCTCGCCCTCGGAGGCCCCGGAGGCACCGGAGGCATCGGAGGAAGGTCCCGAGGGCGTCGGAGCCGTCGCGGCCGGCCGCTGGCCGGTCTCGGTGGTGGCGGGTGTCCCCTTGCCTCCGGGGTGGCGCAGGGCGACGAGGAACGCGATGCCGAGCGCGATGGCCATGCCGTAGAAGACCCACTGGTTGGCCTGCGCGAAGTCCATCCGCACGCTCGACATCGCGTCGCGGGTGGCGGTGGCGGCGGCCCCGGTGCCGGTGGGCTGCCGGGTGTCGCCGTTTCCGGTGACCGCCTCGGCGATGTCCTTCGCCACCCCGTGGGCGGTGCCCGAGGGCACTCCCCGGGCGGTCAGCGTCGACACCACGTTCTCGGTGGTCCGGTGCGTGAGGATCGTCCCGAGGACGGCCAGGCCGACGCTCGCCGCGTAGTTGCGCACGGTCTGCGTGATGCCGGTGACCTCGCCGTACGAGGCTCCGATGGCCCGGTTGACGGCGTCCGTGGAGGCGGGCGCCAGGATGAACCCGATACCGGCGCCGGCCAGCGCCACGTAGGGCCACTGGTCGTGCATCGACAAATCGGTGAGCTTGTTGGCCCACAGGGCGAAGCCGACGGCGCCGACGATCGTGCCGATCTTCATGGCCGGCCGGGGTCCCTGCTTGTCCAGCATGCGCCCGCCCCACTGGGAGGCGATCGCGAAGCCCGCGAAGAAGTACAGCAGGTACAGCGCCGCCTGGTTGGGGGAGGCGCTCAGGGAGACCTGGGCGTAGACCGAGGCGAAGAAGAACACCGGGACGAAGGCCAGCATGGCGAAGAACAGCACCAGCGAGTCGACGGTGAACGCCTTGTCGCGGAAGACGGCCAGGTTGACCAGCGGGTGCCGCTTGTCCCGTTCGTAGCGCCAGAACAGCACGAGCACCGCCAGGCCGCCCGCGATGCAGCCCCAGGTCGCCGCGCTGTCCCAGCCCCAGGTCGCGGCCTGCTGGAAACCGAGCACGCTCAGGCCCATGCCGACCGCGATGAGGACGGCGCCGACGCCGTCCAGCGACTCGTCGCGCCGCCGGTCCGGGACGCGCGCCATCATCGTCAGGACGAGGGCCACGACGGCGACGGGCACGTTCACCCAGAAGATCGCCCGCCAGGTCCAGGAAGTGAGCCAGCCGCCCAGCAGCGGGCCGATGGCGGTGAGCGCCCCGGACAGGCCGAAGAACAGCGCCAGGGCACGGCCGCGCCGCTCCACCGGGAAGACGGCGACCACCACGGCGAGGGCGGCCGGGAAGAGGAGCGCCGCGCCGAGGCCCTGTGTGGCCCGGAAGATGATCAGCCAGGTCTGGGCGAAGTCTCCCTTGGGGACGCAGCCGCAGAGCACGGAGGAGATCACGAAGACGAGGGTGCCGATGATGACGACCCGGCGTGGCCCGAAGAGGTCCGCCAGGCGGCCGCCGAGGGCGAAGAACGCCGCCAGCGACAGCAGGTACGCGTTTACCACCCACTGCATGCCCGACGCCGTCAGGCCCAGCTCGTTCACGATGTCCGGGGCCGCGATGGAGACGATCGTCTGGTCGATGAAGGTCATCGCCACCGCGAAGAGCATGGCCGCGAGGGCCAGCGTCTGGTTCGGGGTCCTGGGCGCCGGTTCAGCGGCCGCGCCCCGTGCCGAATGAGAGCCACTCACCCCAGCATTCTCAGCCCCCACGAGGGGCGCCGCATCTCCACGACGATCACCCCCGCCGGCCTCCGGCCACCACCCCGGCCGCCGAGTTCGCCCAGTCCGACCGGCAGGCGACCCGCGCCTTCAGGAACGGCCCGGGCCGGCAGCGACGACACCCGAAGCGAGCCGCCGCCCACCCCCCCCGGAGCGCCGCCGGCCCCCGCCCGCTACTACCTGACCCTCTCCCGCGCCTCCATCAGGGCGAAGCCCAGCAGGTTGGTGCCCCGCCAGCGGTGGGGGTCCGAGGCCGCTTCGTCCGTCGCGGCGAGGCCGATGCCCCAGACGCGGTCCAGGGGGCTGGCCTCGACGAGGACGCGGTCGCCCGTGCCGGTCAGGAACGCTCTGAGGTCGTCGTGCGCGGTGAACTTGTGGACGCTGCCCTCGACCACGATGCCGAACCGCTCGCGCTCCCACACGGCCTCGTCGAAACCGCGCACCAGGCGGCCGGCCTTCTTCGCCAGCGCCGGGTTCGCCGCCTCCACCGCGCGGCGCTCCGCCTCGGTGTCCCCGAAGAGGCGCGCCTTGGAGGCCATCATCCAGTGCTCGGCCGTAGCGTAGGCGGTCCCGTCGACCACGAAGGGTGACGGCCACCACTGGCTGAGACAGCTCGATCCGACCTGTCCGTCCGCCCGGGGGCGGTGCCCCCAGAACGGCAGGTACCTCACCCGCGCCCCCGACTCGATCGCCCTGACCAGTGCTTCCCGCGTGCCGATCGTCCCCATGCACGCCACTGTGGCATGCACCACTGACATTCCGTCCCGCCTTTTCCAGCAGGACTCGACACCTGGTCGAAGGATTCCGTCGCGTAACCAAAAGGCAACAACGGAATCACTTGTTGGAGTCCCTTAGCTCTGTCAGGATCGGCACTCAAATCGAGCTGGAGCTACGCCGACCCCCGTTCCGACGGGGAGGGCGGCGGAGGAGAGCGACATGCACAATCCGGGCCATCGCTTCCAGGCGCAGGACCGCCTCGCCGGCGGAGCGCAGTACATCGCGGGCCGACTGACCAAGGGCACCTCGGGCCGTACGCACGCGGTCGTTGACCCCGCCACCGGCGACGAGGTGTACACCTACGAGCTGGCGGGCACCGCCGACGTGGACGCGGCCGTCGCCGCCGCCCGCGCGGCCTTCCCGGGCTGGTCGGGCGCCACCCCCGCGGAGCGCTCCGAGGCGCTGCACCGCTTCGCCGCCGTGCTCGCCGAACGCGCCGAGGAATTCGCCCAGGCCGAGTCGTTGCAGTGCGGCAAGCCCCTCAAGCTGACCCGCGAGTTCGACGTACCGGGCACGATCGACAACACGTCGTTCTTCGCGGGCGCCGCCCGGCACCTCCAGGGCCAGTCGGCCGGCGAGTACTCCGGCGACCACACCTCGTACGTACGCCGTGAGGCCATCGGGGTCGTCGGCTCCATCGCGCCCTGGAACTACCCGCTCCAGATGGCCGCGTGGAAGATCCTCCCGGCGATCGCGGCCGGCAACACGATCGTGCTGAAGCCGGCCGAGCTGACCCCCCTGACCTCGCTGCTGTTCGCGGAGGCGGCCACCGCGGCCGGCATCCCGGACGGCGTGATCAACATCGTCACGGGCCTCGGCCGCGAGGCGGGCGAGCACCTCGTCGGCCACCCCGACGTGGCGATGACCTCCTTCACCGGGTCGACCGCCGTCGGCAAGCGCGTCGCGGAGATCGCCACCTCCACCGTCAAGCGCCTCCACCTGGAACTCGGCGGCAAGGCACCCTTCGTCGTCTTCGACGACGCCGACCTGGAGGCCGCCGTGCAGGGCGCGGTCGCCGGCACGCTGATCAACACCGGCCAGGACTGCACGGCCGCCACGCGCGCGTACGTGCAGCGGCCCCTCTACGACGCCTTCGTGGAGCGGACGGGCGCCCTGATGGCGAGCGTCCGGGTGGGCGACCCCTTCGCGGCCGGCACCGACCTCGGCCCGCTCATCTCGCACGCCCAGCGCGACCGCGTCGCCGGGTTCGTCGACCGGGCCCGCGGCTACGCGCGCGTGGTCACCGGCGGAGAGGCTCCCCAGGGCGAGCTGAAGTCCGGCGCGTACTATGCGCCCACGCTCGTCGCCGACGCCGGGCAGGACAGCGAGATCGTGCAGGCCGAGATCTTCGGTCCGGTCCTCGTGGTGCTCCCCTTCGACACCGACGACGAGGGCATCGCGCTGGCCAACGACACCCCGTACGGACTGGCCGCCTCCGCCTGGAGCCGGGACGTCTACCGCGCGAACCGCGCGACCCGCGAGATCAAGGCGGGCTGCGTCTGGGTCAACGACCACATTCCGATCATCAGCGACATGCCGCACGGTGGATACAAGGCCTCCGGTTTCGGCAAGGACATGTCCGCCTACTCCTTCGAGGAGTACACGCAGGTCAAGCACGTCATGTTCGACAACACCGCGGTCGCCAGGAAGGACTGGCACCGCACGGTCTTCGGGGACCGGCCGTAGCCGACCGACTACGGCCCTGTGGCAGACCAGGCCGCCGACCACGGCCGAGACGCTTCCGAAAGGGCACCAGAGCATGGAGCAGTACGAGCCCGAACGCATGTCCCCGGTCCAACTGGCCGCGCTGCGGCGCAGCTTCCGGAACGGCCGGGCCTCCCTGAGCCGGCGGTCACTGCTGCGCGCCTCCGCGGGCGGCGCGCTGGCCGTGGGCGGTCTCGGGGCGCTGAGCGGGTGCGGGATCCCGGCCGCCGGCACCACCAAGGGCGGGGTCTCGGCCGAGGACCACTCGGCGAAGGAGAAGACGATCAACTTCTCCAACTGGACCGAGTACATGGACGTCGACAAGAGCGAGCGGCACCACCCCACGCTCGACGCGTTCGCCAAACGGACCGGGATCAAGGTCAAGTACACCGAGGACATCAACGACAACGTCGAGTTCTTCGGCAAGATCAAGCCGCAGCTCGCGGCGGGCCAGGACACCGGGCGCGACATCATCGTCGTCACCGACTGGCTGGCCGCCCGGCTGATCCGGTTCGGCTGGGTGCAGAAGCTCGACGCGTCCAACCTCCCGCACGCCTACAGCAACCTGTCCGCCCAGTTCCGCAACCCCGACTGGGACCCGGGACGCGCCTACTCCTATCCCTGGCAGGGCATCTCGACCGTCATCGCCTACAACAAGAAGGCGCTCGACGGCATCGAGGTCAAGTCGGTCTCCGACCTGCTCGACAACCCCAGGCTCAAGGGGCGGGTCGGCTTCCTCTCGGAGATGCGCGACAGCATGGGCATGACCCTGCTGGACATGGGCAAGGACCCGGCGAACTTCACCGACGACGACTTCGACGCCGCGATCGCCCGCCTCCAGAAGGCCGTCGACAAGGGCCAGATACGCCGCTTCACCGGCAACGACTACACCTCCGACCTCACCAAGGGCGACCTCGCGGCCTGCGTCGCCTGGGCCGGTGACGTCGTCCAGCTCAAGGCGGACAGCCCGGACGTCGACTTCATCATCCCGCCCAGCGGCTACATGACGTCGACCGACAACATGCTGATCCCCAACAAGGCACGGCACAAGACGAACGCCGAGCGGCTCATGGACTTCTACTACGAGCCCGAGCCCGCGGCGCAGCTCGCCGCCTACATCAACTACGTCTGTCCGGTCGACGGGGTGAAGCCCTATCTCGCGAAGATCGACGAGGACGCGGCGAACAACCCGCTGATCATTCCTGACAAGGCCATGGCCGCGAAGTCCCACCCCTTCCGCTCACTGAGCCAGAAGGAAGAGACGGCCTATGAAGAGAAGTTCGCGAAGCTCACAGGGGCGTGACCACGATGACGAATGACAACAGCGGCGACGTCCGCCTCTCCGGGATCAGCAAGACGTACGGCTCCTTCACGGCCGTGCGACCCCTCGACCTGACCGTGCCGCAGGGCTCGTTCTTCGCGCTGCTCGGCGCGTCCGGCTGCGGCAAGACCACCACCCTGCGGATGATCGCCGGCCTGGAGGAGCCCTCCTCGGGCACCGTCATGCTCGGCGACCAGGACGTGACCCACCTGCCGCCCTACAAGCGCCCGGTGAACACGGTCTTCCAGTCCTACGCCCTCTTCCCGCACCTCGACATCTTCGAGAACGTCGCCTTCGGCCTGCGCCGGCGCGGCATCAAGTCGGTGAAGAAGCAGGTCGAGGAGATGCTCGACCTCGTCCAGCTCGGCGAGCAGGCGCGCAAGAAACCGCACCAGCTCTCCGGCGGCCAGCAGCAGCGCGTCGCCGTGGCCCGCGCGCTGATCAACCACCCCAAGGTGCTCCTGCTCGACGAGCCCCTCGGCGCCCTCGACCTCAAGCTGCGCCGGCAGATGCAGCTCGAACTCAAGCGCATCCAGACCGAGGTCGGCATCACCTTCGTGCACGTCACGCACGACCAGGAGGAGGCCATGACCATGGCCGACACCGTCGCCGTGATGAACGCGGGCCGGGTCGAGCAGCTCGGCGCCCCCGCCGACCTGTACGAGAACCCGAACACCACCTTCGTCGCCAACTTCCTCGGCACCTCCAACCTCATCGAGGCCGAGGTCGACTCGAAGAGCGGCGACGAGATCATCCTCAAGGCGGGCGGCGGCAAGCTGGTGCTGCCCGGTTCGCGATGTTCCGCGGACACCCGGCCCGGCGGAAAGCTCCTGGTCGGCGTCCGCCCGGAGAAGATCTCCCTCACGCACGCCGACGAGGCGGGCGAGATCCCGGCCGGCCGCAACCGCATCACCGGCAAGATCGCCGACTCCAGTTTCATCGGCGTCTCCACGCAGTACGTGATCGACAGCGCGGTCTGCCCCGAGTTCGAGGTCTACGCCCAGAACATCGACCGGGACCCCCGGCTCGTCCCCGGTGCCGACGTCGTCCTCCACTGGAGCCCGGCGCACACCTTCGGCCTCGACGCCACGCAGGACATCGACGCGGGCGTCGAGACGGCCGAGGAGGAGGCCGCCTGATGGCCGCCGTCACCGAGGCGCCGGCGCCGCCCCTCGCGCCCCAGCCCGCCGAGAAACCGCCGAGGAAGCGCGGCCGGCTCGTCCCGTACTGGCTGCTGCTGCCCGGCCTGCTCTGGCTGGTCGTCTTCTTCGCGCTGCCGCTGGTCTACCAGGCCTCCACCTCCATCCAGACGGGTTCGCTGGAGGACGGCTTCAAGGTCACCTGGCACTTCCAGACGTACTGGGACGCGCTCTCCGACTACTGGCCGCAGTTCCTGCGCTCCGTGCTCTACGCCGGTGCCGCGACGATCCTGTGCCTGGTGCTCGGCTATCCGCTCGCGTACCTGATCGCCTTCCGCGCGGGACGCTGGCGCAACCTGATCATGATCCTGGTGATCGCGCCGTTCTTCACCAGCTTCCTGATCCGCACGCTCGCCTGGAAGACGATCCTCGCGGACGGCGGCCCGGTCGTCGGCGCGCTGAACACGCTGCACGTCCTGGACGTCACCAACTGGCTCGGCTTCACGTCGGGCGACCGGGTCCTCGCCACCCCGCTCGCGGTGGTCTGCGGTCTCACGTACAACTTCCTGCCGTTCATGGTGCTGCCCCTCTACACCTCCCTGGAGCGGATCGACGGGCGGCTGCACGAGGCGGCCGGCGACCTGTACGCCCGGCCGATCACCACCTTCCGCAAGGTGACCTTCCCGCTGTCGATGCCGGGCGTCGTCTCCGGCACGCTGCTCACCTTCATCCCCGCCAGCGGTGACTACGTGAACGCCGACCTGCTCGGCTCCACCGACACCCGCATGGTCGGCAATGTCATCCAGACCCAGTTCCTGCGGATTCTCGACTATCCGACGGCCGCGGCACTCTCGTTCATCCTCATGGCCGCGATCCTCATCATGGTCACGCTCTACATCCGCAAGTCCGGGACGGAGGATCTGGTCTAAATGGCCTTCGTGAACTGGCTCAAGCGCCATCTCGTCGTCATCGCGGGACTGCTGACGCTCGGATATCTGCTGCTGCCCAACATCGTCGTGACGGTGTTCTCCTTCAACAAGCCGAAGGGCCGCTTCAACTACGAGTGGCAGCAGTTCTCGACGGACGCCTGGCGCGATCCGTGCGGGGTCGCCGACATGTGCGGCTCGCTCTCGCTCAGCCTCCAGATCGCCGTCTGGGCGACGATCGGCGCCACCATCCTCGGCACGATGATCGCCTTCGCACTGGTCCGCTACCGCTTCCGGGCGCGCGGCGCGGTGAACTCGCTGATCTTCCTGCCGATGGCGATGCCCGAGGTCGTGATGGCCGCCTCGCTGCTCACCCTGTTCCTCAACATGGGCGCTCAGCTCGGCTTCTGGACGATCCTGATCGCCCACATCATGTTCTGCCTCAGCTTCGTCGTGACAGCCGTCAAGGCCCGTGTGATGTCGATGGACCCGCGCCTCGAACAGGCGGCGCAGGACCTCTACGCCGGTCCCGTGCAGACCTTCCTGCGCGTGACCCTGCCCATCGCGGCCCCCGGAATCGCCGCGGGCGCGCTGCTCGCCTTCGCGCTCTCGTTCGACGATTTCATCATCACCAATTTCAACGCGGGCTCGACCGTCACGTTCCCCATGTTCGTCTGGGGTTCGGCACAGCGCGGAACGCCCGTTCAGATCAATGTCATCGGTACGGCCATGTTCCTCATCGCCGTACTGTTCGTCCTGTCCGGAATGGTCATCGGAAACCGCCGTAACCGGCAAAAGGCATAACGCTCGTAGTTCTTGTAGGGAGTTGGAAATCATGGCCCCAAGCGCCATGACCCGCGGTCATCAGTGGACGAAGTCTCTCGCGGACGCCCAGCCGGTCTCGTACTGGCTGGACGACCCCGGCAGGCCCCGTCCCGAGCCCGCGCTCACCGGTGCCGACACCTGTGACCTGCTGGTCGTCGGCGGCGGTTACAGCGGACTGTGGACCGCGCTGATCGCCAAGGAGCGCGACCCCGCCCGGGACGTCGTGCTCGTCGAGGGCCGCGAGGTGGGCTGGGCCGCCTCCGGCCGCAACGGCGGCTTCTGCGCCGCCTCCCTCACCCACGGCCTGTCCAACGGGCTGACCCGCTGGCCGGAGGAGATCCGCAAGCTGGAGGAGCTGGGCGCCCGCAACCTGGACGAGATCGAGGCGGCCGTCGCCCGCTACTCCATCGACTGCGACTTCGAGCGCACCGGTGAGATCGACGTGGCGACCGCTCCGTACCAGGCGGAGGAACTGCGCGACTGGCACCAGGAGCTGGAGCGCGAGGGCCTGGCCGAGGGCATCGAGTTCCTCGACACCGAGGCCGTCCGCGAGCAGGTCGCCTCCCCGACCTTCCTGGCCGGCCTCTACGACCGGCGCGGCGTCGCCATGCTCCACCCGGCCAAGCTGGCCTGGGGCCTGAAGCGCGCCTGCCTCCAGCTCGGGGTCCGGGTGTACGAGAACACGCCCGCCCTCGACCTGAAGCCGTCCGGCGCCGGCATGTCCGTGCGCACCCCGTACGGCGCGATCGGCGCCCGCCGGGTCGCCCTCGGCACGAACATCTTCCCGAACCTGGTCAAGCGCGTCCGCTCGTACACCGTCCCGGTCTACGACTACGCGCTGATGACCGAGCCGCTCAGCGAGGACCAGCTCGCCTCCATCGGCTGGAAGAACCGCCAGGGCCTCGGGGACTCGGCGAACCAGTTCCACTACTTCCGGCTCTCCGCCGACAACCGCGTCCTGTGGGGCGGTTACGACGCGATCTACCCGTACGGCGGGCGGGTGCGCGCCGAGTACGACAACCGCCCGGAGACGTACGCCAAGCTCGCCGGGCACTTCTTCACCTGCTTCCCGCAGTTGGAGGGCGTCCGCTTCTCGCACGCCTGGGGCGGCGCGATCGACACCTGCTCGCGTTTCTCGGCGTTCTTCGGCACGGCCCACCAGGGCAAGGTCGCCTACGCGGCCGGCTACACGGGCCTCGGCGTGGGCGCCACCCGCTTCGGCGCGGACGTGATGCTCGACCTGCTGGCGGGGGAGCGCACCGAGCGCACCGAGCTGGAGATGGTCCGCAAGAAGCCGCTGCCGTTCCCGCCCGAGCCCTTCGCCTGGACGGGCATCGCGCTCACCAAGTGGTCGCTGGCGCACGCCGACAGCCACGACGGCCGGCGCAACCTCTGGCTGAAGACCATGGACAAGCTGGGCCTCGGCTTCGACAGCTGAGGCGCGCGGGCGCGTCCGTGATCCACGGGCGTACGCCCAGCTCGTGGGTGTGACCCGGTTCACTACCAACTGGTAGCCGGAAGTCGCGTAATGATCGCCCCGGACCTCCCTCTCTCCCCAGTGACGCGACCCGCGTCATCGCGAGAGAGGGAGGTTCCGTCATGACAGGGCCCAAGGCGGCGGTCGAGTGGCTGACATCCGTGGCTCCGGACCCCGAGGCCTGCCGGTGGGAGTGGGAGCGCAATCCGCAGGGGATCGCGCTGCTTCCGGCGGGCAAGGCCTGGGACGTGCTCATCCTGCCCGGCGAACTCGGCTATCCGACGCTCGACGTGCTGAGCCGGGTGATCGACCAACCCGGCCCCGTGCTGGTCGACTTCGGCGACGCCAGGATGGGTTTCTTCGTGCCGGCGGGCACCGCCGCCCGCTGGCTCGGCACGGGCGTGCGCACAGCGGGCGCCGGCACCTGGATCGTGGTGCCCTACCCGGGACGGGCGACCGGCGGCGTCCGCTGGCTGGTCCAGCCGGACGGCTCGGGAACGCTCACCGATCCGGCACTGCTCGAACTGGCCATGCACGAGGCGGCGGCGGGCCTCGCCGGGAACGGGGACCGCTAGGGCGTGTCGTTTGGATCATGTGGCGGGTCGCGGGGCAGGGCACGCACATCTGCGGCGTTGTCGTCGGTTGCCGACGCTCCGCGTCGTCGCCCTCCTCCGCCTTGCAGCTGCACGCACCCTGCCCCGCTCGGCCCAGCCGACAAGGCGCCGCACTCCGGCGCCACCTGATCCAAACGACACGCCCTAGTTCCGGACCGAAGCGGCGGTGACCTCCTGAAGTCCCGTATCGGCGGGAGGTCTTGACAACGGAATTGGTCTGGACCAAGTTGGGCGCGCTCCACCCTCCCATCCCCCCTCGTGCCCGGAGGCAGCAGTGGACCGTCCCAGACGCAGCAGACCGTCCGAACACCGCCGCAGAATGCTCGCCACGCTCACGGCCACCGTTCTGGCCGTGTCCGGACTCACCGCGCTCTCGTCGGCCGCCCGTGCGGCCGACGCGGACCTCGCCAAGAACGGCGGGTTCGAGTCGGGCCTGGCCAACTGGACCTGTAGTGCCGCGAGCACCGTCAACACCCCCGTGCACAGCGGCGGTTCCGCGCTGAAGGCGACCCCGGCCGGCAGCGACTACGCGCAGTGCTCGCAGACGGTGACCGTGAAACCCGACGCGCAGTACACGCTCTCCGGATTCGTCCGCGGCAGCTACGTCTACCTCGGCGCGAGCGGCACCGGCACGACCGACGTCAGCACCTGGACCCAGTCCGCCGCGGACTGGCAGCAGTTGAGCACCACGTTCCGCACCGGCGCCTCCACCACCAAGGTCACCATCTACACCCACGGCTGGTACGGCACCGGCACCTACTACGCCGACGACCTCTCGCTGACCGGTCCCGGCGTGGACGCGGGCCAGGTGCCGGCCCCGCCCACCGGTCTGAAGACCGGCACGGTCACCGCCTCGTCCGTCGCGCTGTCCTGGACCGCGGTGCCCGGCGCGACCGGCTACGCCGTCTACCGCGACGGGGTGCGGGTCCAGACGGCCACCGCCACCTCGGCGACCGTGAGCGGCCTGACCGCCTCCACCGCCTACTCCTTCCAGGTCACCGCCACCAACGACACCGGGGAGTCCGCCAAGTCGGCCACGGTCACCGCGACCACCTCGGCGGGCTCCGGCGGAGGCGGGGGCGGCGGCTCGGCCGACCTGCCCACGCACGCCCTCGTCGGCTACCTCCACGCCAGCTTCGCCAACGGCGCCGGCTACACCCGGATGGCCGACGTGCCCGCGAGCTGGGACGTCATCGACCTCGCCTTCGGCGAGCCGACCTCCGTCACCTCCGGCGACATCCGCTTCAACCGCTGCCCGGTCACCGAGTGCCCCACGGTCGAGAGCGACGCCGACTTCAAGGCCGCGATCAAGGCCAAGCAGGCGGCCGGCAAGAAGGTGCTGATCTCGATCGGCGGCCAGAACGGACAGGTCCAGCTCACCACCACGGCCGCCCGCGACACGTTCGTCTCCTCGGTCTCGAAGATCATCGACACCTACGGACTGGACGGCCTGGACATCGACTTCGAGGGCCACTCGCTCTCCCTCGACGCGAACGACACCGACTTCAAGCACCCGACCACCCCGGTGGTCGTCAACCTGATCTCGGCCCTGAAGACCCTGAAGGCCAAGTACGGCGCCAAGTTCGTCCTGAGCATGGCCCCGGAGACGTTCTTCGTGCAGAACGGCTACCAGTTCTACGGCACCGGCAAGTGGGGCGGCCAGGACCCGCGCTGCGGCGCCTACCTGCCCGTCATCCACGCCCTGCGCGACGACCTCACCCTGCTGCACGTCCAGGACTACAACTCGGGCCCGATCATGGGCCTCGACAACCAGTACCACTCCATGGGCGGCGCCGACTTCCACATCGCCATGACCGACATGCTGCTCACCGGCTTCCCGGTGGCGGGCGACGCGAACAACGTCTTCCCGCCGCTGCGCCCCGACCAGATAGCCATCGGCATGCCCGCCACCACGAACGCGGGCAACGGCTACGTGGCCCCGGCCGAAGTCACCAAGACCCTCGACTGCCTGACCAAGAAGACCAACTGCGGCACGTACGCCACCCACGGCAGCTGGCCGAACCTGCGCGGCCTGATGACCTGGTCGGTGAACTGGGACCGCTTCGGCGGCTGGGAGTTCTCGCGGACCTTCGACAACTACTTCGGCTGAGGACGCCGATCACGCGCCTCGGCTGAGGACGCCGGTCACGCGCCTCGGCCGAGGGCGACCGTCACACGGTTCGGCCGAGGACGTCCGTCACGCCGGGCGGGAGCGACTGCCCGTCCGGTCGAGGAACAGCCACAGGGCGTACAGCAGCACCGCGCACAGGCACCAGCTCGCCACCACGTCCAGTGGCCAGTGGTAGCCGCGCAGGACCAGACCGGTGACGACCGCCGCGTTCAGGACCGCGCAGACGGTCAGCAGGGCGCGGCGGGCGCCGGCCGTGCGGAGCCAGGGGAGGAGGAGCAGGGTCGCGGCGCCGTAGGCGACGGCGGCCGTGGCGGTGTGCCCCGAGGGGTAGAAGCCGTTGCCGGGTCCCATGACCGCGGGGCCCGGCCGCGCGATGACCTCCTTCAGCGGCACGATCACCGCCGGGAGCAGGGCGATCAGGACCCCGGCCGCCGTGGACGGCAGCCACCAGCGGCGCACGCCCGCGCGACGGGCCCGGACCGCCGCGTACACCAGGGCGGCGGCCAGGACGGGGACGGCGACCGTGATGTTGCCGAGGTCGGCGAGGAGTTCCCAGAACCGGGCCGGGTGGACCAGCGCGTCGCTGAGGCGTTCGTCCGCGCGGGCGAGGGGGCCGTGGGCCGCGACCTGCCAGGTGATCAGCGCGAAGAGGAGGGCCGGAAGGCCGAGGAGGAGGGTCGGCCGCCCCGGAACAGGGGGGGTGGTTCCGGGGCGGCCGACCGGACCGGATCGCCGCGCGCCCCGGGGGGTTTGGGGCGGGCGACTGTCCGATCGGTGAGGAGAACCGGAGCCAGGGGCCCCGGGTGTGTGCGCGAGGGCACGACCAGGGCGAAGCTGGGGAAGCGACGACCCGGAGTCGCCCACAGTCCCCTGTGGGCGGGGTGTATCTCTCATCTGGATAGAACCTACGGCAGGGTGTCCGGCTCCGACAGGCGGAATCGCGTCCCGCCATGCACCCCGCACACGTTCTTCACACGCCCCGACCCGGAACGCCGCGGCGCCGGAACCAAACGGAATCCGCGCCTGGGCGGGCTCCCGTGGTCCGGCGCCGTGGCGCGTCCGGTCTCAGAGGGTGGAGAAGGCCTGCTCGATGATGTCGAGGCCCTCGTTCAGCAGGTCCTCGCCGATGACCAGCGGGGGCAGGAAGCGGAGGACGTTCCCGTAGGTGCCACAGGTCAGGACCAGCAGACCCTCCTGGTGGCAGGCCTTGGCCAGCGCGGCGGTCGCCTCCGGGTTCGGCTCCTTGGTGGCGGCGTCCTTCACCAGCTCGACCGCGATCATGGCGCCGCGGCCCCGGATGTCGCCGATGATGTCGAACTTCTCGGCCATGGCGCCGAGGCGGGCCTTCATGACCGCCTCGATGTTCTTCGCCCTGGCGTTGAGGTCCAGCTCCTTCATCGTCTCGATGGCGCCGAGCGCACCGGCGCAGGCCACCGGGTTGCCGCCGTAGGTGCCGCCGAGGCCGCCGGAGTGCGCGGCGTCCATGATCTCGGCGCGGCCGGTGACGGCGGCCAGCGGCAGACCGCCCGCGATGCCCTTGGCGGTGGTGATCAGGTCCGGGACGATGCCCTCGTCCTCACACGCGAACCACTGGCCGGTACGGCAGAAGCCGGACTGGATCTCGTCCGCGACGAAGACGATGCCGTTGTCCTTGGCGAACTGGCTGATCGCGGGCAGGAAGCCCTTCGCGGGCTCGATGAAGCCGCCCTCGCCGAGCACCGGCTCGATGATGATCGCGGCGACGTTGTCGGCGCCGATCTGCTTGTTGATCATGTCGATGGCCTGCGCGGACGCCTCGGCACCGGCGTTCTCCGCACCGGTCGGCCAGCGGTAGCCGTAGGCCACCGGCACCCGGTAGACCTCGGGCGCGAACGGGCCGAAGCCGTTCTTGTACGGCATGTTCTTGCTGGTCAGCGCCATCGTGAGGTTCGTACGGCCGTGGTAGCCGTGGTCGAAGACGACGACGGCCTGGCGCTTGGTGTGGGCGCGGGCGATCTTGACGGCGTTCTCGACGGCCTCGGCGCCCGAGTTGAACAGCGCGGACTTCTTGGCGTGGTCACCCGGCGTCAGCTCGGCCAGCGCCTCGGCGACGGCCACGTAGCCCTCGTACGGGGTGACCATGAAACAGGTGTGGGTGAAGTCCTGGAGCTGGGCGGAGGCCCGGCGTACGACGGCCTCGGCGCTCGCGCCGACCGACGTCACGGCGATGCCGGAGCCGAAGTCGATGAGGCGGTTGCCGTCGACGTCCTCGATGATGCCGCCGCCCGCGCGCGTGGTGAAGACGGGGAGCACCGATCCCACACCGGCCGCGACCGCGGCGGTGCGTCGGGCCTGCAGTTCCTGCGACTTCGGGCCGGGGATGGCGGTGACGACGCGGCGCTCCTGCGGAAGTGCGGTCATGAGGGGCTCCCTGAGATCGTGCAGACGGGGGTGGGCTGCGGGCGGCGGTGACGGTGGGGTCCCATCGGCTGCCCCGGCGGACGCTGGTCCCGCTTCGCGGTCCTGCTTTTCCTTCTTTCTTCGCAGGCTAGGGCCGGGAGCGGGGGGTCGGCATGCTCCATGTGGGCGTTGTCGGACGATTCGGTTGTCCGTGGTGGACATAGAACCAGCCGGGAACAAGGACGCCGAGGCGCAAAACCGCCGGTGACCGGCCGGGCGGCGGAACCGGGTGGCGGAACCGGCCATGTGGACGGGATCCGGCCGGGCGGCGGACCCGGCCGTGTAAACGGTGAACTCGCCCCGCCGGGGCACTAGATTGACCCGCGGACGAAGCAGGGAGCGGCTGGTCAGGGGGCAAGGGCGATGAACAGCGACGGGACCCAGGACGCGCGGGGCACGCAGGCCGGTCCCGTGCCGCGTCCGGCCGGGCCGCCGGACGGGCACCGGGCGCCCGAGCCGCCGCCCGTCCCGCCGCGCCCCGCGCGGGCGCCCGGCATGCCGCCGCTGCCCGACGGCTCGGCGTTCGTCGCCTGGGCCCGCACACCCCGCCCGGACGCGGCCCCGGGCGTATGGCGCTTCGGCCACCGGCCGCGCCCCGCGGAGGAGCCCGAGCAGACCCCGGCCCGCCAGCTCTTCAGCGGCGCCGTCATCGCCTTCCTGGTCGGCTGGCTGGTCTGGTCCCTGCTCTGGAACGGCTACCTGGGCGGCTGGTGGGTGCTGCCCCTCGAACTGTTCACCCCCGACTCCTGGCGGCACAGCGGCGACCGCGTCGGCAACGCGTTCCTCTGGTACGGCTACTACACGCTCATCGCCCTGATCATCATGGTCGCCGTCGGCCGGCTCGGCCGGTGGAACGAGATCTGGCGGCGCTACGGGCCCCCCGCCTGGCGCGGCGACACCCCCGCGCACGAGAGGCCGCCCGCCCCCGAGGACGACCCCGTCGAGTGGAACCAGCTCCGCGCGGCGGGCGCCACCGAGGCCGCCGACCGGCTCGCCACCGAGGCCCGCCAAGGGCTCATGCGCGATGTCGACCACGCCCGCATCCTCCGCGCCTGGCAGGGCGTACGCAGCGGCCGGCACAGCCTCGCCACCTTCACCGGCGCGGTCCTCAAGGACGGCTCCGCCGCCTGCGTGCACCCCTCCGGCGCCCGCGACCTGCCCAGCCGTGTCGCCCGCCACGACCTGCTCACCGGACAGGTCCGGCTCGGCACCACCGCCGACGACGCCCGCAACCCGTACGCCTACCGCGGCACCGGTCTCGCCCTCGGACCCGACTTGCTCGGCACCTCGCTGCTCGCCGTCGGCCCGCCCGGCTCCGGCAAGACCGGCGGGATCGTCTGGCCGCTCGCCGAGTCGCTGTGCCTGCACGCGCTCGCCGGGCGCGCCGCCGTCGTCGTGGTCGGCGCCGCCGGAGC
The DNA here is from genome assembly GCF_040703595.1 of Streptomyces sp. NPDC007084. NCBI lineage: Bacteria > Bacillati > Actinomycetota > Actinomycetes > Kitasatosporales > Streptomycetaceae > Streptomyces > Streptomyces sp. NPDC007084. The sequence continues at coordinate 19,939 of NZ_JBEYFY010000060.1, read as the reverse complement.
CGGACTCGGACCCGTCGACGCCTACGACGTCGTCGTCCGCGTCGGCCACCCCGACTCCGTCTACGACCTCGACCTGTACGGCGGGACCACCGACCCCGACGAGGCCGCGGCCGTGCTCGCCGAGGCGCTGGTCGGCGACCTCGCCGACCCCCACCCCGGCGGTGACAGCAGGCGCTCCACCACCGTCCTCGCCCAACTGCTCGGCCCCTTCCAGGCCGTCCACGGCAGGTTCCCCTCCGTGCCCGAGCTGCGCCAGCTCCTCGACGGCGCCCGCGGGCCGCTCGACGCGCTCCGCAAGGGCCTCCAGGACGCCGGACACGCCTCGCTGCTGCGCGAACTCGACGCCCGCGAACGCCAGGCGGGCCACCCCGGAGACCTCGGCGGGGTCCTCGCCGACCGGGTGGCGCTCCTCGACCGGCCCGCCTTCGCCGGGTTCTTCGACACCTCGGGACAGTCCCGGCCCTTCTCGCTGCGCGCCCTCGACCATCCCGTGCGGGTCCGTATCGACCTGCCCGCGCGCGGGCACGCCGACGCCTCCCGGATCCTCGCCCGCCTGGTCCTCGCCCAGTTCACGGCGAGCGTCGCGGTACGCGAGGACCGGTCCCTTTTCGCCTGCCTGGTCCTCGACGACGCGACCGGCGTCGTCACCCCCGAGGCCGTCCGCGGCATCCAGCGGCTGCGCTCCGGGAACGCCGGGGCCGTCCTCACGCTGCGCACCCTGGACGACGCACCCCGGGCGCTGCGCAGCCCCCTGCTGGGCGCGATCGGCTGCCGGATGGCGCTGTCCGGGCTCACCCCCTGGGACGGGCAGGACTTCGCCGAGGTCTGGGGCAAGGAGTGGATCGAGGCCCGCGACGTCACCGACCGGCAGATCATCGCCGAGACACCCGCGGGCAAGGCCGTCCACATGCTGCGCCGGGTGATCACCGGGAACGCGCCGACCGCCCGCGCCGTCACCGTCCGCCAGGTGGAGCGGGAACGCTGGTCCGCCTCCGAGCTGGCGCACGGGGTGCCGCCCGGGCACGCGGTGCTGTCGCTGACCAGCGTCAAGGGCGAGCACGCGCCGCCCCTGCTGGTGGACCTGCGCGGCTGAGCGTCCCCGCCGGACTCCGCCGGACTGCGCCGGACGGGGGCCGGGCGGGGGAGGGGATCACCGCCCGGCGCTGAGCTGGGCGTATGGGCATGGGGGCACGCGGGGACCGTACGGTGAGGCAGAATCGACACAGGCCGTTCATACGCGGCGGCCAAAAGATCACAGAGATCACACCGACCGCACGATCCGGGACCGCCCAGACCCCCCGCCGGCGGTCGCCGAGATCACCCCGGACCCGACCTGAAGGCCCCATGCCCCCCACGCTCGCCTCGCTCGTCCACCACTCCGCGCTGAAGCTCACCGTGCGCGCGGGCGAGGACCGGCTGGACGTGCCCGTCCGCTGGGCGCACGTCAGCGAGCTGGCCGACCCCGTTCCGTACATGGAGGGCGGGGAACTGCTCCTGATCACCGCCCTCAAGCTGGACGCGGACGACCCCGAGGCCATGCGGCGCTACGTGAAGCGGCTGGCCGGCGCCGGAGTCGTCGGGCTCGGCTTCGCCGTCGGGGTCAACTACGACGAGATCCCCAAGGCCCTGGTCGAGGCCGCCGAGAAGGAGGGGCTGCCGCTCCTCGAAGTACCCCGGCGCACCCCCTTCCTCGCGATCAGCAAGGCCGTCTCCGCCGCCATCGCCGCCGACCAGTACCGGGCCGTCACCGCCGGGTTCGCCGCCCAGCGCGAACTCACCAAGCAGGCCCTGAGCGACGGCCCCGAGGGGCTGCTCGCCGCGCTCGCCGGACAGGTCGACGGCTGGGCCGCGCTCTACGACGCCTCCGGTGCCGTCGTCGCCACCGCGCCCGAGTGGGCCGGCCGCCGGGCCGCCCGGCTCACCCCGGACGTGGAACGGCTGCGGGAGCGGCCCGCGCCGGCCAGCTCGGTGGTGGGCGGCGAGGACCGCGTCGAACTGCACTCCCTGGGCACCGGACGCCGGCCCCGCGCCGCCCTCGCCGTCGGGACCGCCGCCGCCCTCGGCACCGCCGAGCGCTACGCCGTCCACTCGGCGATCGCCCTCCTCACCCTCACCACCGAACGCTCCCGGTCGCTGCACGCCGCCGAACAGCGGATCGGCGCGGCCGTGCTGCGGATGCTGCTCGCCGGGGAGCCCGACCACGCCAGAGCCGTCGCGGGCGACCTCTACGGCGGACTGCTCGACGCGCCCTTCCGGCTGATCATCGCCGAGTCGGCGTCCGGGTCGGCCGCGCGGGCCCACGCCGACGGGCACGCGCGCGTGGCCGCCGCCACGCCCTCCAAGACGGCCGTCGCCGTCCCCGACGTCGGCGGCGACCCGCTGGGCGGCCTCGCCGAGGTGGTCGAGTCCGCCGCCGCCCGCTCCGGGGAGTCCGTGCTCGTCGTGCCCGACGGGGAACGGCTGGTCGTCCTCGCCGTGGACGGCGGCGCGGCGGTCACCGCCTGCGGGGACTACGCCGTGGTGCTGGAGGCCGCCCGGGCCGCGCGGCGCGAGCAGCCCGCCGGGGACGAGGACGAACTCGTCGTCGGGCTCTCCGCGCCCGCCGGTCCGATCGCCGCGCGGGCCGCCTACAAACAGGCCGAGCAGGCGCTGTCCGTCGCCCGGCGGCGCGGCCGCTTCCTCGTGGAGCACGAGGAGCTGGCCGCCGGGTCCGTCCTGCCGCTGCTCGCGGACGACGCCGTACGGGCGTTCGCGGACGGCCTGCTGCGCGCGCTGCGCGAACACGACGCCACCGGCCGGGGCGACCTGGTCGCCTCGCTGCGCGCCTGGCTGTCACGGCACGGCCAGTGGGACGCCGCCGCCGCCGACCTGGGCGTCCACCGGCACACCCTGCGCTACCGGATGCGCCGCGTCGAGGAGATCCTCGGCCGCTCCCTCGACGACCCGGACGTCCGCATGGAACTCTGGCTGGCCCTGAAGGCGACGGCGGCGACGGGGGAGTAAGGGCCCCCGATGGGGGTGACGCCGGCAGCGGGGGGACGCGTCTGCCCGGTACCAGGCCAATCCGGCGTAGCCCGGTTTTCCACTGCTACGCGCCGGACAAACGACCCCCGGTCGTGGCGGCCCTACCGTGGAGGCCGACAGGGCAATCGCCAGCAACACCCCCCAACACGGAAGGGCCCGGGACTCGCATGACTTCCACCCACGCCTTCTGGCTCGCCGGCCGCCAGGCCACCGGTGAGACCACGTTCGACGTCACCTCGCCCTGGGACGGCCGGGTCGTCGGACAGGTCAGCGTGCCCACCGAGGCCCAGGTCGAGGAGGCCGTGGCCGCCGCGTACGCCGTGCGGGACGAGTTCGCCGCCACCCCGGCCCACGTACGCGCCGCCGCCCTCGACCACGTCTCGCGCCGCCTCGTGGAGCGCACCGAGGAGATCGCGCAGCTCATCTCCGCCGAGAACGGCAAGCCGATCAAGTGGGCCCGGGGTGAGGTCGGCCGCGCCGTCTCCGTCTTCCGGTTCGCCGCCGAGGAGGCCCGCCGGTTCAACGGCGGCGAGGCCCAGCGTCTCGACACCGACCAGGGCGGCCAGGGCCGGCTCGCCCTCACCCGCCGCTTCCCCAAGGGCGTCGTCCTCGGCATCGCGCCGTTCAACTTCCCGCTCAACCTGTGCGCCCACAAGGTCGCCCCGGCCATCGCCGCCGGCGCGCCGATCATCCTGAAGCCGGCGCCCGCGACCCCGCTGTCCGGCCTGATCATCGGTGATCTGCTCGCCGAGACCGAGCTGCCGGCCGGCTCGTGGAGCATCCTCCCGGTCGCCAACGACAAGATGCCCGCCCTCGTCCAGGACGAGCGCCTCCCGGTCATCTCCTTCACCGGCTCCGAGAAGGTCGGCTACGCGATCATGGACTCGGTGCCGCGCAAGCACTGCACCCTGGAGCTGGGCGGCAACGGCGCGGCCGTCGTCCTCGCCGACTTCGCGAGCGACGCCGACCTCGACTGGGCCGCGACCCGCATCGCGACCTTCTCGAACTACCAGGGCGGCCAGTCCTGCATCTCCGTGCAGCGCGTGATCGCCGACGCCTCGGTGTACGACCGGCTGCTGCCCCGCATCGTCGCCGCCGTCGAGGCCCAGGTCACCGGCGACCCGTCCGACGCCGCGACGGACGTGGGCCCGCTGGTCAGCGAGGCCGCCGCCGAGCGCGTCGAGTCCTGGGTGAACGAGGCCGTCTCCGCCGGCGCCACCCTCCTGACCGGCGGCAAGCGCGACGGCGCCTCCTACGCGCCGACCGTCCTCGCCGACGTCCCGGCCGACGTCACGATCTCCTGCGAGGAGGTCTTCGGCCCGGTCCTGACCGTGCAGAAGGTCGACGGCGAGGCCGCCGCGTTCGCCGCCGCCAACGACTCCAAGTACGGCCTCCAGGCAGGCGTGTTCACCCACGACCTGCAGACCGCCTTCCGCGCCCACCGCGCGCTGGAGGTCGGCGGCGTGGTGATCGGCGACGTCCCGTCCTACCGCGCCGACCAGATGCCGTACGGCGGCGCCAAGCAGTCCGGTGTCGGCCGCGAGGGCGTCCGCTTCGCCATGGACGACTACACCTACGAGCGCGTGCTGGTCCTCACCGGCCTCGCCCTCTGACGGACGATCCAGCGGGACCACACCGAAGCCGGCGGCCTGAGCCCACTGTGCGGGGGCTCAGGCCGCCGGCGTGTCCACGCCCGGCGGCGAGGACGGCGCGGCCGGCGTTGGGCCGAACGCCGCGCGCGGGCTGGTGGGGTGACAGGGAATCGGGTACACGGGTACAGACGATCGAGTAGCACCGGTCGGTAACGCATTGTCCCGTGTCCCCTATGCGCGGCGAGGTGAGCCTCATGTCCGCAACACCCCAACAGCCCACAGTCACCGAACGTGAGGCACGCCAGGTCGCCGAGGCCGCGCGCGAACAGGACTGGCACAAGCCCAGCTTCGCCAAGGAGCTGTTCCTCGGCCGCTTCCGGCTCGACCTCATCCACCCGCACCCGCTGCCCGCCGACGAGGACGCCCAGCGCGGCGAGGAGTTCCTCGCCAAACTCCGCGACTTCTGCGAGACGAAGATCGACTCCGCGCGCATCGAGCGCGAGGCCCGGATTCCGGACGAGACGATCGACGGGCTCAAGGAACTCGGCGCCCTCGGCATGAAGATCGACACCAAGTACGGCGGCCTCGGCCTCACCCAGGTGTACTACAACAAGGCGCTCGCCCTGGTCGGCTCCGCGAGCCCCGCGATCGGCGCCCTGCTCTCCGCCCACCAGTCGATCGGCGTACCGCAGCCCCTCAAGCAGTTCGGCACCCAGGAGCAGAAGGACACCTTCCTGCCCCGCTGCGCCCGCACCGACCTCTCCGCCTTTCTGCTCACCGAACCGGACGTCGGCTCCGACCCGGCGCGGCTGGCCACCACCGCCGTACCGGACGGCGACGACTACGTCCTCGACGGCGTGAAGCTGTGGACGACCAACGGCGTCGTCGCCGACCTCCTCGTCGTCATGGCCCGCGTCCCGAAGTCCGAGGGGCACAAGGGCGGCATCACCGCGTTCGTCGTGGAGGCCGGCTCCGAGGGCATCACCGTCGAGCACCGCAACGCCTTCATGGGCCTGCGCGGCCTGGAGAACGGCGTCACCCGCTTCCACCGGGTCCGCGTCCCGGCCGCGAACCGCATCGGCCCCGAGGGCGCGGGCCTGAAGATCGCCCTCACCACCCTCAACACCGGCCGGCTCTCGCTGCCCGCGATGTGCGTGGGCGCGGGCAAGTGGTGTCTGAAGATCGCCCGCGAGTGGTCGGCGGCACGCGAGCAGTGGGGCAAGCCGGTCGCCCTGCACGAGGCCGTCGGCGCCAAGATCTCCTTCATCGCGGCCACCACGTTCGCCCTCGAAGCCGTCCTCGACCTGTCGTCGCAGATGGCCGACGAGAACCGCAACGACATCCGCATCGAGGCCGCCCTCGCCAAGCTGTACGGCTCCGAGATGGCCTGGCTGATGGCCGACGAACTGGTCCAGATCCGCGGCGGACGCGGCTTCGAGACCGCCGAGTCGCTGGCCGCCCGCGGCGAGCGCGCCGTCCCGGCCGAGCAGATCCTGCGCGACCTGCGCATCAACCGCATCTTCGAGGGCTCGACCGAGATCATGCACCTGCTGATCGCCCGGGAGGCCGTCGACGCCCACCTGTCGGTCGCCGGTGACCTCATCGACCCCGAGAAGTCCCTCGCCGACAAGGCGAAGGCGGGCGCGAACGCCGGTGTCTTCTACGCCAAGTGGCTGCCCAAGCTGGTCGCCGGGACCGGTCAACTGCCGAACTCCTTCAGCGAGTTCAAGCACGAGGTCGACCTCTCCCCGCACCTGCGCTACGTCGAGCGCGGCGCCCGCAAGCTCGCCCGGTCGACCTTCTACGCCATGTCGCGCTGGCAGGGCCGGATGGAGACCAAGCAGGGCTTCCTCGGCCGGATCGTCGACATCGGCGCCGAACTCTTCGCGATGAGCGCGGCCTGCGTCCGGGCCGAACTGCTGCGCGGCAACGGGGAGCACGGCCGCGAGGCCTACCAGCTCGCCGACATCTTTTGCCGCCAGGCCCGCATCCGCGTGGAGGAACTCTTCGGGCGCCTGTGGTCCAACACCGACGATCTCGACCGCACCGTGGTCAAGGGGGTCCTGTCGGGCACGTACACCTGGCTGGAGGAGGGCGTGATCGACCCGTCCGGCGAAGGCCCCTGGATCGCCGACGCCACACCCGGCCCGAGCGAGCGGGAGAACGTCCACCGCCCCATCCGCTGACCCGCCGGCCGCGGTCCCCGGCGGGCCCCTGCCGGCGGAATCGGGTGGGAAGGGGCGGGAATCGGGGATGCCCTGCCCGGCCGGGGACGCGATGCGGCCACAATGGGGGGATGAGCGACAGTCCAGCCCCCCTCGCTGATCCGCATCTCGTCTTCGATCCCGTGGACGGAGTCCGTGATGTCGTGATCCTCGGCTCCACCGGCTCGATCGGCACCCAGGCCATCGACCTCGTGCTGCGCAACCCCGACCGCTTCCGGGTCACCGCGCTCTCGGCCGCGGGCGGCCGGGTCGCGCTGCTCGCCGAGCAGGCCCGCCGGCTGCGGGTCCGGACGGTCGCCGTCGCGCGCGAGGACGTCGTACCGGCGCTGAGGGAGGCCCTCGCCGGCCAGTACGCCCCGGGCGAGCCCCTTCCCGAGATCCTGGCCGGCCCCGACGCCGCCGCCCACCTCGCCGCCTCCGACTGCCACACGGTCCTGAACGGCATCACCGGCTCCATCGGCCTCGCGCCGACCCTCGCCGCGCTGGAGGCGGGCCGCACCCTCGCGCTCGCCAACAAGGAGTCGCTCATCGTCGGCGGCCCGCTGGTCAGGGCGCTGGCCAAGCCGGGCCAGATCATCCCGGTCGACTCCGAGCACGCGGCCCTGTTCCAGGCGCTGGCCTCCGGCAGCCGCGCCGATGTGCGCAAGCTCGTCGTCACCGCCTCCGGGGGCCCGTTCCGCGGCCGTACGAAGGCGGAGCTGGCCGACGTGACACCGGCCGACGCCCTCGCGCACCCCACCTGGGCCATGGGCCCGGTCATCACCGTCAACTCCGCGACGCTGGTGAACAAGGGACTGGAGGTCATCGAGGCCCACCTCCTCTACGACATTCCCTTCGACCGCATTGAGGTGGTCGTGCACCCGCAGTCGTATGTCCACTCGATGGTGGAATTCACGGACGGCTCGACGATCGCCCAGGCGACGCCCCCCGACATGGGAGGGCCGATCGCCATCGGCCTCGGCTGGCCCGAGCGGGTCCCGGACGCGGCCCCCGCCTTCGACTGGACCAAGGCGTCGAGCTGGGAGTTCTTCCCGCTCGACACCGAGGCCTTCCCCTCCGTGGGACTCGCCCGGCACGTGGGGCGGCTCGCGGGGACGGCCCCGGCGGTGTTCAATGCCGCCAACGAGGAGTGCGTGGACGCGTTCCTGAACGGCACCCTGGCGTTCAACGGGATCATGGAGACCGTCACCCGGGTCGTCGAGGAACACGGCACACCGCGAACGGGAACTTCCCTGACCGTCGCGGACGTCCTCGAAGCGGAGACCTGGGCGCGCGCCCGGGCTCGTGAACTGACGGTACGGACGACAACCGCGGAGGCTCGTGCATGACGACCCTGATGATGATCCTCGGCATAGTCGTCTTCGTGGTCGGCCTGCTCATCTCGATCGCGTGGCACGAGCTGGGACATCTGTCGACGGCCAAGCTGTTCGGCATCCGGGTGCCGCAGTACATGGTCGGCTTCGGCCCGACCATCTGGTCGCGCAAGAAGGGCGACACCGAGTACGGCGTCAAGGCCGTCCCCCTCGGCGGCTACATCCGCATGATCGGGATGTTCCCGCCCGGCCCGGACGGCCGGGTCGAGGCCCGCTCGACCTCCCCCTTCCGGGGCATGATCGAGGACGCCAGGTCGGCGGCCTTCGAGGAGCTGCAGCCCGGCGACGAGACCCGCCTCTTCTACACGCGCAAGCCGTGGAAGCGCGTGATCGTGATGTTCGCCGGTCCCTTCATGAACCTCATCCTCGCCGTCGTGATCTTCCTCGGCGTGATGATGACGTTCGGCGTCAACACCCAGACGACCACGGTCGGCAAGGTCTCGGACTGCGTCATCCAGCAGAGCGAGAACCGCACGAAGTGCGCGAAGGGCGACGAGGCCGCGCCCGCCAAGGCGGCGGGCCTCAGGGGCGGCGACAAGATCGTGGCGTTCGACGGCAGGCCGGTCGCGGACTGGGCGGCCCTCCAGTCGGACATCCGGGCCAACCCCGGCAAGGACGTCACGCTCACCGTCGAGCGCAAGGGCGAGCGCGTCGACCTGAACGCCCACCTGATCAGGAACCAGGTGAGCAAGACGGACGGCGACGGCGGCTACGTAGAGGGCAAGTACGTGTACGCCGGCTTCCTCGGCTTCACGCCCGCCTCCGGCATCGTCCAGCAGTCCTTCGGACAGTCCGTGAACCGCATGGGCGACATGATGGAGAACGGCGTCGAGTCGCTGGTCGCGCTGCCCGGCAAGGTCCCCGACCTGTGGGACGCGGCCTTCGGCGACGGCCCGCGCAAGGCCGACTCCCCGATGGGCGTGGTCGGCGCCGCCCGCATCGGCGGTGACGTGTTCACGCTGGACATCCCCGCCTCGCAGCAGGTCGCGATGATGCTGCTGCTGGTCGCCGGGTTCAACCTCTCCCTCTTCCTGTTCAACATGCTCCCCCTGCTGCCGCTCGACGGCGGGCACATCGCGGGGGCGCTGTGGGAGTCGCTGCGGCGGAACACGGCGAAGGTGCTCAAGCGTCCGGACCCGGGCCCGTTCGACGTGGCGAAGCTGATGCCGGTGGCCTATGTGGTGGCCGGGGTCTTCGTCTGCTTCACCGTCCTCGTCCTCATCGCGGACGTGGTTAACCCGGTGAAAATCTCCTAGCAAGACGCCGTTGGCGGCGGTCGGGCACCCTGGTGTCCGGCCGCCTTCCATCGAGTGGGTTTGAGGGGCGTGATGTGCTTGGCCGCGCGCCCGTACCGTAATCTCGAAGCCGGGAGCCCACGATTCCGGGACCTTGATCCACAACTTGGGGTTGCACAGCAGATGACTGCGATTTCTCTCGGCATGCCGTCCGTTCCGACCAAGCTGGCCGAGCGCCGCAAGAGCCGGCAGATCCAGGTCGGAAGCGTCGCCGTGGGTGGAGACGCACCCGTCTCGGTGCAGTCGATGACGACCACGCGTACGTCGGACATCGGCGCCACGCTCCAGCAGATCGCCGAGCTGACCGCGTCCGGCTGCCAGATCGTGCGCGTCGCCTGCCCGACGCAGGACGACGCCGACGCGCTCGCCACCATCGCCAAGAAGTCCCAGCTCCCCGTCATCGCGGACATCCACTTCCAGCCGAAGTACGTGTTCGCCGCGATCAACGCCGGCTGTGCTGCCGTCCGGGTGAACCCCGGCAACATCAAGCAGTTCGACGACCAGGTCAAGGAGATCGCCCGGGCCGCGAAGGACACCGGCACCCCGATCCGCATCGGCGTCAACGCGGGCTCCCTCGACAAGCGGCTGCTCCAGAAGTACGGCAAGGCGACCCCCGAGGCGCTCGTCGAGTCCGCCCTCTGGGAGGCCTCCCTCTTCGAGGAGCACGACTTCCGGGACATCAAGATCTCGGTCAAGCACAACGACCCGGTCGTCATGGTCAACGCCTACCGGCAGCTCGCCGCCGCCTGCGACTACCCGCTGCACCTCGGCGTGACCGAGGCGGGACCGGCGTTCCAGGGCACCATCAAGTCGGCCGTCGCCTTCGGCGCCCTGCTCTCCGAGGGCATCGGCGACACCATCCGCGTCTCCCTGTCGGCCCCGCCGGTCGAGGAGGTCAAGGTCGGCCTCCAGATCCTGGAGTCGCTGAACCTGAAGCAGCGCGGCCTGGAGATCGTCTCCTGCCCGTCCTGCGGCCGCGCCCAGGTCGACGTCTACAAGCTGGCCGAGGAAGTCACCGCCGGCCTCACCGGCATGGAGGTCCCGCTCCGCGTCGCCGTCATGGGCTGCGTCGTGAACGGCCCGGGCGAGGCCCGCGAGGCCGACCTCGGCGTCGCCTCCGGCAACGGCAAGGGCCAGATCTTCGTCAAGGGCGAGGTCATCAAGACCGTCCCCGAGTCGAAGATCGTGGAGACCCTCATCGAAGAGGCGATGAAGCTCGCCGAACAGATGGAAGCAGAGGGCACCCCTTCCGGGGAACCGACCATCTCGGTCGCCGGCTGAAACCCCGGCCCGGGGGACGGCCTCAGGGGCGCGAGGAACTGCGCGCCCAGCCCCCACCCACCCGCAGCGCCCCGGCGTCTGGAGGCCCCCCCTTCCGCTGGCCGGGATCCCCACCCGGGCCCGGGGGGTCGGCCTCAGGGGCGCGGGGAACTGCGCGCCCAGCCCCCACCCACCCGCAGCCACCGGGCGTCCGGAGGACCCCGCCCCCCCGCCGGCCCGGATCCCCACCCCGCCCAGGGGGACAGACTCAGGGGCGCGGGGAACTGCGCGAGCAACCCCCACCCACCCGCAGCGCCCCGGCGTCCGGAGGACCCCCCCTTCCGCAGGCCGGGATCCCCACCCGGGCCCGGGGGACAGACTCAGGGGCGCGGGGAACTGCGCGAGCAACCCCCACCCACCCGCACCCGGGACCCGACCCCCCGCCCCCGGGGTCGCCCGGGGACAAGGGGCGGCGCCCCACAACCGTGGCAGGTACAGTGCGGAGATCAGCAGCCCCCAGGGTGAGGCCCCCGCACGTGTTGACCCAGACCACCACCAGGGTCCTCGAACCGAGTGACCTGGACGCCGCACTCGCCGTCCTCGACCGCGAGCCTGTGGCCAACGCCTTCGTCGCCTCCCGCGTGCAGGTCGCGGGCCTCGACCCCTGGCGGCTAGGCGGCGAGATGTGGGGCTGGTACGAGGACGGCATGCTCCAGTCCCTCTGCTACGCGGGCGCCAACCTCGTCCCGATCTGCGCCACCCCCCGCGCCGTACGCGGCTTCGCCGACCGGGCCCGCCGGGGCGGCCGCCGCTGCTCCTCGATCGTCGGCCCCGCCGAACCCACCGCCCAGCTGTGGCGGCTGCTCGAACCGAGCTGGGGCCCCGCCCGCGACGTCCGCGCCCACCAGCCCCTGATGGTCACCGACCGGCTGCCCGCCACGGTCACCCCGGACCCCTACGTCCGCCGCGTCCGCAAGGACGAGATGGAGACGATCATGCCGGCGTGCGTGGCGATGTTCACCGAGGAGGTCGGCGTCTCCCCGATGGCCGGCGACGGCGGACTCCTCTACCAGGCCCGGGTCGCCGAACTCGTCGGCTCCGGCCGCTCCTTCGCCCGCCTCGACCAGGACGGCAAGGTCGTCTTCAAGGCCGAGATCGGCGCCGCGACCGCCCACGCCTGCCAGATCCAGGGCGTCTGGGTCGCCCCCGAGTACCGCGGCCAGGGCATCGCCGCCCCCGGCATGGCGGCCGTCCTGCGCTACGCCCTCACCGACGTCGCCCCCGTCGTCAGCCTCTACGTGAACGACTTCAACACCGCCGCCCGGGCCACCTACCGCAGGGTCGGCTTCCAGGAGGTCGGCGCGTTCATGAGCGTCCTGTTCTGACCCCCGGCTCCGGCTTCTGACCCCCCGGCCCCCGGTTTCCGAGTCCCAGGCCCCCCGGGTGCTGACCTCCCGCCCCCGACAGGCGCCCGCGCCCGAGACCGCTCCCGCGCACCTCACGCGCCCCACGGTTCGCCAGGTAGTCTCCCCGCATGCTGCGCTTTCCCGGTCACGGCCACCGCAACTCCGACGACGTGGCCGTCGGCCCGCTGGATCTCGCGGCGCGCGTCGACGAGGCGCTCGCCGTGCAGGCCCTCGCGTTCGGGCTCGGCGCCGACGAGATCGCCGTACGCCGGCAGATCGTGCTGCGCCACCTCACGTACCCGGGAGCCCACGCGCTCGGCGCGACCACCGACGACGGACGGCTCGTCGGCTTCGTCTACGGCATGCCCAACGACCGCGGCCACTGGTGGTCCACCGTCGTCGAGCCGTATCTGCGCGCACAGGGCCACGAGACCTGGCTCGACCACTCCTTCGTGATCACCGAACTGCACGTCCACCCCCGGTTCCAGAACAGGGGCGTCGGCCGCGCCCTGATCACCCGGATCACCTCGACCGCCGCCGAGCCGCGTTCGATCCTCTCCGCGATCGACGTCGACAGCCCGGCCCGCGGCCTCTACCGCTCCCTCGGCTACGAGGACCTCGCCCGGCAGGTCCTCTTCCCCAGCGCCCCCCGGCCGTACGCCGTGATGGGCGCCCCGCTGCCGCTGCGGCGGCGCTGACGGATTTCCGGGACCGGCCGCCCCCCGGCTAACCTCCTGGCATCACCCTTACGCAGCAGGAGTCGAGAATCATGGCCCAGGTCCAGCGCATGTCCCGTTTGATGGTCAAGACATTGCGTGACGACCCGGCCGACGCCGAGACGCTCAGCCACAAGCTGCTCGTCCGCGCCGGCTACGTGCGACGCAACTCCGCGGGCATCTGGACCTGGCTGCCGCTCGGCAAGAAGGTCCTCGACAACATCTCCCGCGTGGTCCGCGAGGAGATGGACGCGATCGGCGCCCAGGAGGTCCTTCTCCCGGCCCTGCTGCCCAAGGAGCCCTACGAGGCCTCGGGCCGCTGGGAGGAGTACGGCGACCTGCTCTTCCGCCTCAAGGACCGCAAGGGCGGCGAGTACCTGCTCGGCCCGACGCACGAGGAGATCTTCACCCTCCTCGTCAAGGACCAGGCGTCCTCGTACAAGGACCTGCCGGTCATGCTGTACCAGATCCAGACGAAGTACCGCGACGAGGCCCGCCCCCGCTCCGGCGTGCTGCGCGGCCGCGAGTTCCAGATGAAGGACTCGTACTCCTTCGACACCACGGACGAGGGGCTCGCCGAGTCCTACCGGCTGCACCGCGAGGCCTACCAGAAGATCTTCACCCGCCTCGGTCTCGACTTCCGCATCGTGTCCGCCGTCTCCGGCGCCATGGGCGGCTCCGCCTCCGAGGAGTTCCTCGCGCCCGCCGCCGCCGGTGAGGACACCTTCGCGGACTGCCCCGCCTGCGACTACGCCGCCAACACGGAGGCCGTGACCTTCGCGCTCGCGCCGGTCACCGCCGAGCACGGCCCGGTCGAGGAGCTGGACACCCCCGACACCCCCACCATCGAGTCGCTCGCCGAGCACCTCGGCGTCCCCGCCTCCGCGACGCTGAAGAACCTGCTGGTCAAGGTCGACGGCGAGATCGTCGCCGTGGGCGTCCCCGGTGACCGCGAGGTCGACCTCGGCAAGCTCGGCGAGCACCTCGCCCCGGCCGTGGTCGAACTCGTCACCGCCGAGGACTTCGAGGGCCGCGACGACCTCGTACGGGGATACGTGGGCCCGCAGGGCCTGGAGAAGGTCCGCTACATCGCCGACCCGCGCGTGGCCCCCGGCACCGCCTGGATCACCGGCGCCAACAAGGCCGACACCCACGCGAAGAACGTCGTCGCCGGCCGGGACTTCGAGGTCGACGACTACCTGGACGTCGTCGTCGTGGAAGAGGGCGACCCCTGCCCCGCCTGCGGCACCGGGCTCAAGCTGGACCGCGCCATCGAGATCGGCCACATCTTCCAGCTCGGCCGCAAGTACGCCGACACCTTCCAGCTCGACGTGCTTGGCCGGCAGGGCAAGCCGGTCCGGGTGACGATGGGCTCGTACGGCATCGGCGTGTCCCGCGCGGTCGCCGCCCTGGCCGAGCAGTCGGCGGACGAGCAGGGCCTGTGCTGGCCCAAGGAGATCGCTCCCGCCGACGTCCACGTGGTCGCCGCGGGCAAGGCCCTGCAGACCGAGCTGGCGCTCGACGTGGCCGAGAAGCTGGGCGGCGCGGGTGTCCGCGTCCTGGTGGACGACCGCGCCGGTGTCTCGCCGGGCGTGAAGTTCACCGACGCCGAGCTGATCGGCGTCCCGAAGATCCTGGTCGCCGGCCGCCGCTCGGCCGAGGGCGTCCTGGAACTGAAGGACCGCCGCACCGGCGAGCGCGAGGAACTGACCGTCGACGAGGCCATCGCCCGCCTGACGGCCTGACAACCCTACGGCGGCGCCCGTCACCCCCCAGGGGTCGACGGGCGCCGCCGCTTTGCTTCCTCCCAGCGCCGGGCCGACCGCGGGCACCGGCGCCGCCCGCCCCGCCGTGAACCCCGTCCTCGGGCCGTCGCTGAGCCGCCCACCGCGGGTCCGACGACCGCCGACCCCCCCGGGCCCGCCCGGCAAGCGCGGTCCCGGCCCCCGGGACTCCCGCCCGGCAAGCGCGGTCCCGGCCCCCGGGACTCCCGCCGGGCAAGCACGGTCCCGGCCCCCGGGGACTCCCGCCCGGCAAGCACGGTCCCGGCCCCCGCTCCGACCGGCCCCACCAGGGCCCGGCGCGTTGTCCCGCGCCTGCGGGGAGGCCGGCGCGGCAGGGGAGCGCGCCGGCTCACACCCAGCCGGCGAACTCCAGCAGGAGTTCGGCGTCCCGGGGCCGCCCCACCCGTCCCGCGCGTACGCCCGACTCCACCGCCCGGAACAGGGTCCAGCCGCGCAGCCGCTCCTGGTCCACCTCCAGCGACTCGGCGAGGCGCTTGACGCGGCGCCGGGTGATCGAGGCCCCCGAGGGCGAGGCGATCAGGTCCTCCACCCGGTCGCGGACCAGCCGGGCCAGATCGAAGGCGCACTCGCCGACCACCGGGTCCGGCCCCACCGCCAGCCACGGCGTCCGCTCCCCGGCGAGCACCTTGCTCTGCCGGAACGTGCCGTGCAGCAGCCGCGTCTCGGGCGGCTTTGCCAGCAGCTCGTCGCGGGCCGCCAGCGCGGCGTCGACGAGCGCGCCCACCTCAGCGCCGCCCCCGGCCCCGCCCCCGGCCCCCTCCGCGACCGCCGCCCGCATCGCCTCGGCCTGCCGCCCGGTCCGCTCCCCGACGGTCTCGAAGACCTGGCCCGCGGGCGGCTCGACCCACAGGCGCCGCAGCGTTCCCGCCGCCTCCAGCAGGGCCTTCGCCTCGGGCAGCGTCCGTACCGACACGTCCGGGTGCAGCCGTTCGAGAAGCAGTACGCCGTGGGCGTCCCCGGGGTTGAGGAGACGGACCGCGCCCCGGCCGTCCCAGTGCGCGAGGGCCGCCCGCTCGCTCTCCGGACGCGCCCGGTCCGGGGCCAGCTTCAGCACGGCGGGCGTCCCGTCCGCCTGCCGCACCAGCACGACCAGACTGCTGCGCCCGCCCGGCGCCTGCACCCGCTCCACGGTCAACTCGCGCTGTTCGACGGCCTGTCGGGCCAGCTCGGGCAGCTTCTCCAGCCACCCGTCGGCTCCGTCGGCGCCCTCCGACCCGCTCCGCCGGTTCTCGCCGAGTGCCCGCAGAAGGCGCTGCGGCGGTTCGAAGACCATGCGCGAGTCCATGCGCGAGATGTTCCCTTCCAGGTCGCGTTACGTCGGCGAGGACGCCGAGGGGGCCGGGGTGCCCGCCCGCTCGGCGAGCCCAGGGAAGGCTACGCTCTCGCCGTTCCAGCGCACCGCGCGGACCGCCGCCTCGCGCAGCGCCCCGGCCGCGGTGCGCCGCCGGTCGCCCGTCGTGGCCCGGACCAGGTCCGAGTACACGGCCGCCACCCGCTCCTCCAGCTCGGCCGCGAACCGGACGGCGCCGGCCGTGTCCGTCACCGCAAACGGCAGCACGTACGCCGCCGACGCGACCTCGGGCGTGCCGCCCAGGTCCTTCACCGCCCGCACCAGCGCGTCACGGCGGGCCCGGTGGGCGTCGTAGCCCGACCGGGCGTCGCCGCGCCGCTTCTCGCCGATCTTGCCGCCGACGACGCCGTAGCCGTACACGGCGGCGTGCTCGGCGGCCAACGCGGCCTGCAACGCCTTGAGTTCGGCCTTCTCGGCGTTCTTCCGCTCGCTCACTTCGCGGCCTCCGTCAGCAGAAACGCGTGCGCGGCGCCGGCCGCCGCCACCGAGGCCAGCAGCCTGGCCAGTTCCCCGGGAAGCTCCACCAGCGCCTGGGTGCGCTCGTCGGCGAGCGCCAGTTCGGCCGTGGCCAGCTCCGACAGCGCGTCCTTGGGCCGGGCGGCCACATCGGCCGAGGCACCAGCCGATGCCGATGCCGATGCCGATGCCGAAGCTGAAGCTGAAGCGGAGGCGGAGGCGGAAGCCGAACCGGTCGCGTCCGTGCCGGGCGCGGCGGGCGAACCCGACGCCGGAGGAGAAACCGTGCCGGGCCCGGATGCCGACGGGGACGCCGACGAGCCCGCGTTGCCGGCCCCGGCCCCGGCCCCGGCGCCGAACGCCTGCGCGTGTCCGAGGACCTCCGCCCGCAGCGGGGCGAGCCTCCCCTCCAGGCCCGGATGCGCAGCGATCACCGCGGCGTACCGGCCCGCGAGCGTCGTACTGTCCCGGGCCGCACGCGCGCGTGCCCGTTCCGCGGCGGAGGGGCGGCTGCCGCCGGCCGTGTCGCCGGACGGCTCGGCGGCGGAACAGCCCGCGACCGCGAAGGAGCCCGCGGCGACCGCGAGCAGGGTCCTTCGGCGCGGACCCGACGGGGTGCGTGACGACAGGGGGAACGGCACGGCAGACGTCCTCGGAGGGCTCGTACGAATGTGTGGGCGAGCTGCCCGTGATCACGGTACCCGCGCGGGGGCCGAACACCGTCCAGCGGCTCTCTCCCATCCGCCGCACGAGCCGCTTTCCCGCCCGGTCCGCCGCGCCGCCCGCCGTCCGACGGGGCGCCCGGCACCCCCCGCGCCGTCCCGCCGCGTCCCGTCCCCTCCCGGACCGCCGGGCGCGGAAGCACCCGTACCGGTGGACGGCAACACCCCCTGCGACCGGATACCCTTTGACCTGACACGCGACCAACCCACAACAGCACACGCGGCCGAGGAGTCACCCGGATGAGCACGACCCAGAGCGAGAGGCTGCGAGAACTGCTGGATCCGCTCGTGACCTCCCAGGGACTCGATCTGGAAGAGATCGAGGTGGAGTCCGTCGGCAGGAAGCGTGTTCTGCGCGTCGTCGTGGACTCGGACGAGGGTGCCGACCTGGACGCGATCGCCGATGTGAGCCGCGCGCTCTCGGCGAAGCTGGACGAGACGGACGCGATGGGTGCCGGCGAGTACACCCTCGAAGTCGGAACCCCCGGTGCCGAGCGCGAGCTGAAAGAGCACCGTCACTACGTACGCGCCACCGACCGGCTGGTGAAGTTCCAGCTGGCGGACGGCGACGACCTGACCGCACGCGTCCTGAACGTGGAGGCCGACGGCCTCGACGTCGAGGTGCCCGGCGTGAAGGGGCGCAAGCCCACCGCCCGGCGACTGGCCTTCGAGGACATCGCCAAGGCCCGTGTGCAGGTCGAGTTCAACCGCAAGGACAAGAAGGAAGAGGAGGCGTAGCCGTGGACATCGACATGAGTGCCCTGCGGGGTCTGGTGCGGGAGAAGGAGATCTCCTTCGACCTGCTGGTCGAGGCGATCGAGTCGGCCCTCCTCATCGCCTACCACCGCACCGAGGGAAGCCGCCGCCACGCGCGCGTCAAGCTCGACCGGGAGACCGGCCATGTGACCGTGTGGGCGAAGGAGGACCCCCAGGACCTGGAGGAGGGTCAGGAGGCGCGCGAGTTCGACGACACCCCCTCGGGGTTCGGCCGGATCGCCGCGACCACCGCCAAGCAGGTGATCCTCCAGCGTCTGCGGGACGCCGAGGACGACGCGACCCTCGGCGAGTACGCGGGCCGCGAGGGCGACATCGTCACCGGTGTCGTCCAGCAGGGCCGCGACCCGAAGAACGTGCTGGTCGACATCGGCAAGCTGGAAGCCATCCTGCCGGTGCAGGAGCAGGTCCCCGGGGAGACCTACGAGCACGGCCTGCGCCTGCGCTCGTATGTCGTCCGGGTGGCGAAGGGCGTCCGCGGCCCGTCCGTGACCCTCTCGCGCACGCACCCCAACCTCGTGAAGAAGCTCTTCGCGCTGGAGGTGCCGGAGATCGCCGACGGGTCCGTCGAGATCGCCGCGATCGCCCGCGAGGCCGGCCACCGCACCAAGATCGCCGTCCGCTCCACCCGCAGCGGCCTGAACGCCAAGGGCGCCTGCATCGGCCCGATGGGCGGCCGGGTGCGCAACGTGATGGCCGAGCTGAACGGCGAGAAGATCGACATCGTCGACTGGTCCGACGACCCGGCCGACATGGTGGCGAACGCGCTCTCCCCGGCGCGCGTGTCCAAGGTGGAGGTCGTCGACCTCCAGGCCCGCTCCGCGCGGGTGACGGTCCCCGACTACCAGCTGTCACTGGCGATCGGCAAGGAGGGCCAGAACGCCCGCCTCGCCGCCCGCCTCACCGGCTGGCGGATCGACATCCGTCCGGACACCGAACAGCCCGCCGACCAGCGCGGCGAGTGACCGGGGAATAGATCCGCGCCACAGGTGGCTTGGATCACGACAACAACCGTTCGATTCTTGCCCCAAAGGGGTGAGGTCGTTACGGGGAGGTAGACTTAAGAGTGTCTGGCCGGACGCGAGCCCGCGCATGCCCTGAACGCACCTGTGTGGGGTGCCGGGAGCGAGCGGCCAAGAGAGACTTGCTGCGCATCGTGGCGGTCGAGGGCGAATGTGTCCCCGATCATCGCGGTACGCTGCCCGGCCGGGGTGCGTACGTGCATCCCGCCCTGGTCTGTCTCGACCTGGCGGTCCGCCGCCGGGCGATCCCACGGGCGCTGCGCGTCCCGGGACCGCTCGACACCGCGGCTCTCCGCCACCACGTCGAGCAGGCAACACCGTAAGAAGCGTCGCGCGGAACCCCCGTGCGGCCCTGGTACCCCGCGAGTTGGAAGTAGGTCGAGATTGCGATGAGCACTCGATGAGCACGCGATGAGTACGCCCATGAAGTAGCGACGGTCCGGACAAACCCGGACCTAAAAGGAGCGAAGTGGCTAAGGTCCGGGTATACGAACTCGCCAAGGAGTTCGGCGTGGAGAGCAAGGTCGTCATGGCCAAGCTCCAAGAACTCGGTGAATTCGTCCGTTCGGCGTCCTCGACGATCGAGGCGCCCGTCGTACGCAAACTGACAGATGCCCTCCAGCAGGGCGGCGGTGGCGGCAAGCCCGCACCGCGCAAGGCAGCCCCGGCCAAGCCGGGCGCCCCCTCCCCGGCGCAGGCCGCCCGTCCGGCCGCCCCGCGCCCGCCGACCCCGAAGCCGGCCCCGGCCGACACGCCCGCGGCTGCTCCGGTGACCCCGGCCGCCCCGGGCCCCCGCCCGGGTCCCAAGCCCGCGCCGAAGCCCGCTCCGGCGGCTCCGGCTCCGGCCGCGCCCGAGTTCACCGCGCCTCCGGCCGCCGCGCCGCAGGCCCCGTCGGCCCCGGCCGCCGGTCCCCGTCC
>NZ_JBEYFY010000059.1:0-44255 GCF_040703595.1 Streptomyces sp. NPDC007084 | reverse complement strand
CCCACCGCCCCCGCCGCACCGGCCCGGCCCGGCGAGGCCGGCCCGCTGCGCCGCCGGGTGCGCGGAGCGACCCTGTCGGCCACCACGGCGTCGACCCGGCTGCCCAAGACCCGGGAACCCGTCACACACCGCCGGCCGCCCTCCTGGCAGCCCACGGACGCCGAGGCGGCCCGCTCCGAGATCGACGAGTTCGAGGCGGCCGTCCAGCGCGCCCAGCGCGAGAGCGAGACCGGTGAACACCCCCTGTGGGTGCCCCGCCCCGACGGAGCCGGCGAACCCGCCGGCCCCGACACCCCGTACAGAAGACCCTCTTCCCCGGAAGGCATGAGCACGTGACCATGTGGACAGGCGGGCCGGAGTCCCGAACCGCGGAGCCCGCGACCGATGTGAAGGCCGCCGCTGCCGACTTCAACTGGCTGCTCAACCGGTTCGCCACCGAGACGGCCGGGGTCGTCGACGTCATCGGAGTCTCCTCCGACGGGCTCCTGATAGCCGTCTCCCAACTGCGCGGCCAGGCCGACTCCGAACGCCTCGCGGCGATCGTCTCCGGCATCACCAGCCTCGCCATGGGCGCCTCCGGCAACTACGGACTCGGCGGCCTCAACAAGGTCATCATCGACCTGGAGGAAGGACACGTCCTGGTGTCCGCCCTCGGCGCCGGAGCGGTCCTCGGCGTCGTCGCGTCCAAGGAGGCGAAACTCGGCAACATCGCCTACGAGATGACCCTCTTCGCCAACCGCGCGGGCGCCGTACTGAGCCCGCAACTCGTCATGGAACTGAAGAACAGCGTGGGCATCGCACCGGCCGGATGACGTCCGAGGCGTCGCACGACCGTGACGGCACTGGGTGAAGGGGGAGGACGTGACCACGTCCGGCGAGCCACTGGCCGGCGACGACGCCGAGTGGGGGACCGAACGGCCCGCCTCGGTCGTCCGGCCGTTCCTGCTCACCGCGGGACGGATCGCCGGCGGGGACAGCCTCGTCCCGCCGATCCCGATCGAGACACAGGTCGTGGCCACCGAGGTGGGGCTGGCCGCGCTCGACGCGTTCGTCTTCGACCAGCACCGCGACATCATCACGGTCTGCCGTGAGCCGCAGTCCCTCGCGGAGATCGCGGCGAAGCTCCGGATGCACCTGAACGTCATCCGGGTCCTCGCCGACGACCTGCGCGCCGACGGTCAACTGGCCCTGTACGCACCGCAGGCCCACTCCAACCGCGATGTCTCCGTATTGCGAAGGGTTATCGATGGTCTCCGAGCTATCCCCGACTCCCGGGGCGCGATCCGTGAGGGCTGACGACGAGCGGCCCCGGCCGCCGCTGCCGGTGAAGATGGTGATCGCGGGCGGCTTCGGCGTGGGCAAGACCACCACGGTCGGCGCCATCTCCGAGATCGAACCGCTGACCACCGAGGCGTCCATCACCTCGGTCGCCGCCGGCGTCGACGACCTCTCCCACACCCCGGAGAAGGTGACGACCACCGTCGCCATGGACTTCGGCTGCGTCACCCTCGACCCGACCCTGAAGCTCTATCTGTTCGGCACCCCCGGGCAGGAACGCTTCGGCTTCATGTGGGACGACCTCGTCGAGGGCGCGCTCGGCGGTCTGGTCATCGTCGACACCCGGCGGCTCGACGACTGCTACGCCGCCGTCGACTACTTCGAGCACCGCCAGATCCCCTTCGCCGTGGCCGTCAACGCCTTCGACGGCCGGATCGAACACGATCTGGACGACGTACGGTGGGCGCTCGACGTCGCCGACCACGTCCCGCTGACCGTCTTCGACGCCCGCGAACGCGGCTCCGTGCGCGACGCGCTGCTCGTCGTCCTCGAACACGCCCTGGCCACGGCACAACGCTGAGTGCCTGTTTTCGATCCCGGGTTTTGAGTAGTTTTGTGCCCTAGGATGGCGGGGTGTCCGAGGACGCCGGGCAGGCTGCGAGACGGGTGTGTGAGGGTTGTGGAGTTCGGCTCAGGCCGGAGGCTCCGCCGCGGACGCGGTTCTGCTCAACCGCCTGTCGGGCCAGACAGTGGCGCCGTGACCTGCGGCTGCGCAAGCGAGTGACTGCGGAACTGGGTGGCGCCGGTCGGGCCGAGTGTCCGGAGTGCGGGGACACGTGGGTCGCGGGGGTGGACCGCCGTTCGAACGCGGTCTACTGCTCGCGGCGGTGCGTCACGAGGGCCTGGCGGGCCCGGAAGCAATCGTTCGGCGAACGGTCACAGTGACCGCAGCGCGAACGCAGTTGGGGCCCAACTTCACTCACGCGATGGGCAATTTCGGTCATTCATTGTGATCTTAGGATTTCCGGTCTGACGCTCGGTTCCAGCTGCGGGACGGGTCTCGCCACGGCCGAGGGGTCGTGCCCCGGGCCCGCAGTGGGTGGTGACACGCCATGCCCGAAGAGATCGAGACGGCCGACACAGTCGGCAGCGTCAGCGCGAGCCGCTACGCGGAAATCGTGGCCGAGCTGCGGAAACTGGTAGAGACGGCCAGCCGCATCCAGTTCACGATCGGCGACTACGCGCTGGAGGTCGAGCCGATGCGCGAACGCGGGGGGTCGGCACCGAACAACCAGTTCTTCACCGTCAAGGACTCGCTGTTCCGCCTGTCGGAAGACGCCGGGGTGTCCTACGAGCAGATCGACAAGGCCCGCTGGACGGCATCGCGATGGCCGAAGGACCGCCGGGTGTCGGGGGTGTCCTTCACCGTCCACTACATCCTGGCGTCCATCACCGACGACGAGGAACGCTTCGACACGATCCTCACCCCGCCGAAGGGCAAGTCCCGCTGGACGCCGGACGAAGCCAACCGCCGGGTCGGCCGGCAGGTCGTCAAGCCCGTCACCCCGCAGGAGAAGGTCAGCGCGATCCACACCCTGGCCACCGACGAGGAGGTCGCCGCGACCGTCACCAGCGACCTGCTGCGCCGCCCGACGGTGGTCGCGCAGGTCCGGCAGGAGGACAAAGTCCGGGTCGTCGAAGAGCTGACCCGCGACGACCACGTCGCCGCGAAGGTCACCACCGGCCTACTGCGGCGCCCGGATGTCGCGTTCCGGGCGATGTCGGACGACACCGCCCGCCACCAGGTCAACCACGCCCAAGTCGAGCGGGGCCGGCGGGCCCGCGAGGACTTCGAGGACACCAGCCCCGTCGCGCCGGCGGTGAAGAACATCGACAGGTCGGTGGAGTTCCTGGACCTGATCACCGCCTGCCACGCGTTCGTTGCCGCGGCCGGCCGGGTCGTCCCCGGCATGCGCGACCGGCAGCTCGGCGACGACGAACGCGTCATCATGCACGAGAATGTCGCCCGCGTTCGGGCGACGCTGGACTGGATCGAGACCGCTGTCGACACCGGCAAGGTCGACGTCGACGACGAACTGGCCAAGCTCCTGCAAGGGGAGTAACCGTGCCGCGCGCCTCCGAGCGCAGATCACCAGCCGCACAGCGGCACGCCGACACCGTCCGGTTCGTGCTCTTCGAAGCACGACCGGCCGGTCTGACCTTTCCCCAACTGGTCAGATCCAGCGAGCTGTCACCCAGCCAGACCCGCGCCGGTTTGGCCTGCCTGCGCGACACCATCACCGAACGCAACTGGCCGCCACTGATCTGGACCCTGAAGGACGGCTACAAGTTCTGCGCCGACCCCGAACAGCTCCAGGCATACGAGGTCGCGGTCATCCGTGGCAAGCTCACCGAGATCCGCCGGTTCATCACCGGCACCGTCGCCCCGCACGCCGTCCTCCAACCGAAGGGCCGGTGGATCAAGCACCTCAACACCCAGCTCAACTCGGTGGAGTCCACGCTCGACGTCATCGCCGACTTCACCGATGCATGACCGGCCCGGACCGCCGTCTGCCTGGGGGCACGGCGGGCCGGACCCCTGTCCCAAAGGAGGGATCGTTGCCGCGGCCACGCTGCTACCCCTCCGACACCTGGGACGACGAATGGGCACTGATCGAGCCCCTGCTGCCGGTCCCGGCTTGCGAGACCCGAACCGGCGGGCGGCCGGAGAAGCACCCGCGCCGGGAGATCGTTGACGCGATCCGCTATGTCGTGGACACCGGCTGCAAGTGGCGGGCCCTGCCCAAGGACTTCCCGCCCTGGCGGACCTGCTACGGATTCATGGCCCGCTGGGCAGCCACCGGCGTCATCGGACAGATCCGTGACCAGCTCCGCAAACGCATCCGCCGCGAGATGGGCCGGGCCCCCGGAGCGGTGGCCACCGTCATCGACTCCCAGTCCATCAAGGCCGCCGAAACCGTCGGCAAGGACTCCCGCGGCTACGACGCCGGCAAGAAAATCAACGGCCGCAAACGCCACCTGGTCGTCGACACCAAGGGCCTCCCGCTGCTGGTCATGGTCACCCCGGCCGACATGACCGACCGCAACGCCGCCAAGGAAGTCCTGTTCCGGCTGCGGCTGATGCACCCCGAAATCACCATCGTCTGGGCCGACTCCGCCTACGCCGGACAGCTCGTGACCTGGGCCAGAACCTATCTGGGCCTGACGATCAAAACCGTCAGCCGCCCGAAGAACGTCCCCGGATTCGTCGTCCTGCCCCGCCGCTGGGTCGTCGAACGCTCCCACGCCTGGGTCATGCACGCCCGCCGGCACGCCCGCGACTACGAACGGCTCATCCAGCACTCGGAGTCGCTCATCACCTGGGCTGCGATCACGCTCATGACCAGGCGAATCACCCGCCGGTCCTCCCGCAGAAGCGGACAGCCCGCCTCCCGCGAAGCCGATCGGGACTGATCATTCTCAAGGTGCTCGTCGTCACCTTGCCCAGCACCAGCCCCAAACTCCGGGCCTCGGCACGATCTTCCCACCGCCGCCGGCCTCTGTCAGCAAGGGCAGCCCCCGGCCGCTGGCCCGGCCAGGGCCTGTCACCGGAGATCTGCTCGTGGAGGCCCGCGCGAGAGTCGCCGTGACCGATCGGCGAACGGAAGACCGTGGCGCCTCCCACGTGGCAGGCGTGTTCACCTGGCTGGAGGCCCGACCAGATGTCGAGTGATGAATGCCTGCCAGAGGTCGGGCGCGTGTTCCGGCGTGTGTCGGTGGCCTCCTGCAAAGCCGTGGAGTTCCTTTGCGGGGCTGGCGAAGGCGTCGAAGAGCTCAAGCTGTCCCGCCCGTGGAAAGACGTCGTCGTCCCACTGAAGGTGGAAGAAGACCGGCACGATGATGCGGGAGGCGGAGCTCAGCGAGCGGCGTGGTGCCTGTAGGGCGGGGTTCATGTCCGAGGTGGGCTGCGTGCCGAACTTGCCCAAGACGGCGCACTTCAGCCCAGGGACCGGGGCCGCTGCGGCGGCAAGTCCGTAGCGAGTGCCCATGGACAATCCGAAGTAGGCCCGGCGTGCGCTGTCAGCGATACCAGCGTGCGTGAGCAGGTCGCAGGTCGCCACCCAGTCACCGGCCATGCGGTCGAGCACCCTGTCGATGCCCTCGGCCGCAATCCGCGCCTGATATTGGGCGGTGGAGAGCGGCGAACTCAGCCGCTCACCGTGATACGGACCGTCGATCGCGGCAGCTGCGAAACCTGCCGAGGTAAACCGACCTGCCATCGAGACGATGCGGCTGCTGCTGCGATCACCGCTGCCGCCATGCCCCAGCAGTACCAGGGGGACGGGTCCCGACCGCGACGCCGGTACCCATACGGTCCCGGGGACCGAGCCGACTGCCCGCCGGATCAGGAATGACCGCCTCGTGACGTTCCCCGTAAGCAACTCCTCGACACCCCAATGTGCATCCTCAGCCATCGGGCCATGGAAGCAGGGACCGCACGGCTGCTCAACTCCTGCCGGTTCAGAAACAGGCACTGAGGCGGGGAGGACCCATCGGTCCTCCCCGCCTCCGTGCTGCCCGACCGCGCCTACGCGGACCGGCGCCTGCGCACCCCGGGGGAGACCGCCACCCGGCCCACCAGCCAGAACAGCATGAGCACCAGGAGCGCCAGGACCGCCGTGAGGGCGGCCCCGCCGACGACCTTCTCGTAGTCCCGCTGGTACAGCCCGTCCAGGATGTAGCGGCCGACCCCGCCGAGCGACACGTACGCCGCGATCGTCGCCGTCGACACGATCTGGATCGTCGCCGAACGCAGCCCGCTCAGGATCAGCGGCAGCGCGGCCGGGATCTCCACCTGGAACAGGATCTTCGACTCCGCCATGCCCATGCCCCGGGCGGCGTCGACGGGGGAGGGGTCCAGGGTGCGGACCGCCTCGTAGGTGGTGATGAGGATCGGCGGGATCGCCAGCACCACCAGCGGGATCATCACCGGCACGATCCCGATCCCCAGCCACACGAACATGAGCACCAGCAGACCGAACGTCGGCAGCGCGCGGGCGCCCGCCGACAGGAACGCGAGCGTATTGCCGCCGCGCGCGGTGTGCCCGGTCACCAGGCCGATCGGCAGCCCGATGGCCGCGGCGATGGCGAGCGCCCCCGCCGTGTACTGGAGGTGCTCCCAGACCCGCTGCGGAATACCGTCGTAGCCGTGCCAGTGGGCGCCGTCGCTGAAGAACGACTGCATGAAGTTCAGTACGTTCACGAGACGGCCTCCGGGGTGCGGACCGCCGGGTCCTCGAGAGCGGGCGCGGACCGCCGGGCCGCGCGCGCGGACGGCGGCTCCCACGGGGTGAGCAGGCGGCGCAGCAGGACCAGCAGCGCGTCGACCACGATCGCCAGCACGGCGGTGGTGACCACCGAGGTCACCGCGAGCCGCGGCCGGTGGTAGAGCATCGCGGTGGTCAGCAGGTTGCCGAGGGCGCCCTGGTTGCCGATCAGCGAACCAACGCTCACCAGGCTGATGCTGGAGGCGGTGGCCACCCGAAGACCGGCCATGATCGCCGGTACCGCGATGGGCAGTTGGACCTGGAGGTAGCGGCGTACCGGACCGATGCCCATCGCCGCGGCGGCCGCGTTGGTCTCCGCGGGCACCGACCGGATGCCGTCCACGACCGCCGGTACGAGCACGACCAGGCTGTACAGGCACAGCGGGATCATCACGGTGAGCTGGGTCAGCCCGGTGGAGTCGATGAGCACCACGAAGAACGCGATCGACGGGATCGCGTACAGCACCGTCGAGGTCCACAGCACCGGCGGATACAGCCAGTCGAAGTGCACGCACAGCAGGCCGATCGGCAGCGCCAGCAGCAGACCGACCAGGACCGGGATCAGGGCCTCCTGCATGTGGATGCCGATCAGGCCCGGATAGCTGTGCTGGAGGTCGCTCGGTATGTCGAAGAAGCCGTTCATCACAGGGCCTTCGCCGGGGCGGCGTCCCGCGCGGCGTCCGCCGCCGCGCGCTGCCGGGCCGCCCGGATCGCCGCCGCGATCGTCTCCTGCCCGGCCACGCCGAGCACCTGGCCCGCGGCGTCGACGCCGACGGCCCGGCCGGTCGGCGACAGCACGGCCCGGTCGAGCGCGACGCGCAGCGAGTCCCGGCCCACCTCGAAGCTCTGCCCGTGCGGTTCGAGCGAGGCGGCCTCGCCGTCCCAGGCGTCCGGGGCCCAGCCGAGCGGCTTGCCGCCCGCGTCGGTCACCAGCACCGGCGCCTGCGCCGTGCCGCGCCCGGCGGCCTCCCGCGCCCCGGAACCGAGGGGGACGACCCGGGACCGGTCGAGTTCGAGGTCGCCGGAGGACAGGAAAGAGAGTCCGCGGATGCCCCGGTCCGCGCCGAGGAACTGCTCGACGAACGAATCGGCGGGCGCGGAGAGGATCTCGTCCGGCGCGGCGAACTGGGCGAGCTTGCCGCCGGTGCGCAGTACGGCGATGCGGTCGCCGATCGTGATCGCCTCGTCCATGTCGTGGGTGACGAAGACGATGGCCTTGCCGAGTTCGCCCTGGATGCGGAGCAACTCCTCCTGAAGACCCCGGCGGACGACCGGGTCGACGGCGGAGAACGGCTCGTCCATGAGCAGGATGGGCGGATCGGCGGCGAGGGCGCGGGCCACGCCGACGCGCTGCTGCTGACCGCCGGAGAGCTGGTACGGGTAGCGGCGGGCCATGCCCGGGTCGAGACCGACCCGCTCCATGAGTTCCGCCGCGCGGTCCCGGGCCCGCTGCTTGGACCAGCCGAGCAGCCGGGGCACGGTGGCGATGTTGTCGAGGATCGTCCGGTGCTGGAAGAGACCGGCGTTCTGGATGACATAACCCATCGAGCGGCGCAGCGCGTTGACCGGCTGCCGCATGATGTCCTCGCCGTCGACCCGGATCGTGCCGCTGCTCGGCTCGACCATGCGGTTGATCATGCGGAGCGTGGTCGTCTTGCCACAGCCGGAGGGTCCGACGAGGACGGTGATGGAGTGGTTCGGTATCTGGAGGGACAGGCGATCGACGGCCACCGTGCCGTCTGCGTATCGCTTGCTGACATCTTCGATGGCTATCAAGCGTCGAAACCCTTCGGGGACGGCATTGCTCGCGCGTGGCGCGAAGGCGTGCACAAGGGGTCGTAGTCTAGCCAGTTGATGTTCGTTCCCGGCCAGCGCCGGTCACCAGACCCGTGCGGGCGTCCCGTTTCGCCCCGGTCGTGGCGGAAACGCGCGACCGGGCGTCACCTCCCGCGGGGCCGCGCCGGCCGGGCCTGGCCGGATTCGTGCCGTTCGGCGCGCAGGACCCGCAGGTGGAACGCCGCCCAGGTACGGAACGGCCGCCAGTCCTCCGCGATCGCGGCCGGATCGCGGCCGGGCCCGTACTGGTCCTCGATCTCCGCCGCCAGCCGCGGTTCCCGGGTGGGCAGCACGTCCGGATGACCGGCGCCCCGTACGACGACGAGTTCGGCGGCGAAGACACCGAGCCCCTTGACCCGCTGGACCCGGCGCATCGCCTCCGCCGGGTCCAGGGCGCGCAGTTCGGCCCCGTCCAGCTCCCCGTCCAGCGCGGCGGCGGCCACGGCGCGCAGATACTCGCTCTTGCGCCAGGGCAGTTCGACGTCGAGACCGACCAGCCGCCCGGGCGAGGGGAACGCCCCGTCGTCGCTGAGCCGGGCCACGATGTCCGCGAGGGTGCCCCGGGCGGCCGTCCTGCCGGTGCGCTGGGTCAGCACCGCCCAGACCGCCGCCTCGTACGGGGAGTGGAAGCCGCAGGGGCGAAGTCCCGGCCTGCGCGCCTGGATCCGGCCGATCACCGGGTCGCGGTCGCCGACGGCGGGCCAGTCGCGGGCGTCGACGTCCAGGGAGAGGAAGCGGGCCACCTGGTCCGCCGCCGCGTCCAGATCGCCGTCCCCGGTGACGACGATCCGCGCGGCGGAACCGGACCGGCCGGCCTCCTGCTGCCCGACCTCCGCCGTGACCCGCCGCCAGTCGGCGTCCGCGTGGAACACCGTCCGCAGCGTCCCGCCCCGGCCCGCCGCGCCCACCGGGGGCACCGGAGCCATCTCCTGCCAGAACTCCCGGCTCCGCTCCAGCGACCACGGACCCGCCACCTCGTACGTGACCTCGTGCCGCCCCATCTCCGACCTCCCGCTCCCGGGACACGCTCACTGCGCCCACGCGCACCACTGTGCCGCCCGTACGACCCGGATACCCGGCACAACCCGTCACGTGCTTCCCGGCCGGGAGCCCTGTCCGTCCCGGCGGCCCGAGCGCGCGGCTTGGTCCGTCGGGGTGAACCATGCCCCGCCGCCGCTCCCGGTTCGTACGAAAATCGGGGCGGGGTGCCGAGCATGGGCGCGTGCGGGGCCTGCCGGCCGCCGCCGCCCGTACTCACGTACCGAGGTGGAGACATGCTCAGCCCGCGCGCCCGGCGGACCACGAACCGGCTGCTCGCCCTGGTGGCGGGCGGTCTGCTGCTCGGCGCCGCCGCCCCGGTGTCCGCGCCGGCCGCACCGACCGGCCGGGTCACCGTCCCCGCGCCCGGCGCGGGCGGCTGGACGAGCAACGGGTCCGCCCGGATCGCCGGCACCGGCCTCCAGCTCACCCGGACCGGCGCGCACCAGGCCGGCTCGGCGGTGTACCCGGTCCCGGTCGTCACCGACGGGCTCAAGGCCGCGTTCATCACCGTCATCGGCGGGGGCAGCGGCGGCGACGGCCTCACCTTCGGCCTGCTCGACCCGGCCCGCGCCACCCCCACCGCGCTCGGCGCGGCCGGCGGCGGGCTCGGCTGGGCGGGGACGCCCGGTGTGGCGGTCACGTTCGACACCCACCGCAACACCGGTGACCCGTCGGGCAACTTCATCGGCGTCACCGCCGCGACCGGCGACAGCTCCCGCACCCTCGCGACGACCTCCGCCCGCGTCCCCGACCTCCGCTCCGGACCGCACGCCGTCGCCATCGAGGTCTCGGGCAAGACCCTGAGCGTGTGGATGGACGGCGCCCGGCTGCTGAACGCCACCGTCCCCGACCTGCCCGCGACGGCGATGCCCGCCTTCACCGGCGCCAACGGCGGCAAGACCGACAACCACGCCGTCCGCGACGCCGTCATCACGGCGGCCTCCTACGCGGTGGCGCCGCCCGGCCCGAACGGCTGGGCCCACAACGGTTCCGCCGCGCTGTCCGGTACCGGCCTCGTCCTCACCGACGCGGTCCGCGACGCCAGGGGATCGGCCGTCCAGGCCACCGCCGTCCCGTCGGCGCGGCTGCGCGCCCGCTACACCGCGCGCCTCGGCGGCGGCACCGGCGGGGACGGTCTCGCGCTGGTCCTGCTCGACGCGGCGAAGGCGACTCCGGCGGCGCTGGGCGCGGGCGGCGGCGGCCTCGGTTACGCGGGCCTGCCGGGGGTCGCCGTCACCCTCGACACCCACCGCAACCCCGGTGAACCGGCCACCGGGTTCGCCGGGGTGGCCGTCGGCGCGACGGGCTCCCTGCCGCGGTACGCGGCAGCCTCGGCCGCCCTGCCGGGCCTGCGGACCGGCACCCACGCGGTGGACGTGTCGGTGACGGGAACGGGCCACCTGCTGGTCACCGTGGACGGCACCCGAGCCCTGGACACCGAGGTCGCCCTCCCCCGGAACGTACGAATCGCCTTCACCGCGGCGACCGGCGGCCACACAGACCAGCACACCGTGCGCGATGTGCTGATCACCTACTGAGCATTGCTGGGGGGCGGGGGCTGGGCCTGCGGGTTTACGGGGGAGCCGGGCCGCCGGTGCGCGGGGCCTCACCCGAGCGGGGTCCGCCGCCGGTGCACGGGGCCTCACCCGAGCGGGGTCCGCCGCCGGCGGTCACGGGTCGGTGCACAGGACCCCGGTACGCGCGGCCGGCGCGGGTCAGGCCGCCCTCCGTGTCGCCGCGCTCGCCGGACGGGGTGCGACGGCCGGGTCCGCGGGGCGGACCGAGGGGGTCGGACGCGGTGCGGCAGCCGAGGGGGCCGGGTCCGGCGACACCGCCGGGGGTGTCGCCGGGGCGCCGACCAGGACCCGGGGACGGGTCTCGGCCCGCGCGGACGGCCCGGCGGGCGAGAGCGCGGCGTGGTGCCACAGCCACAGGATGTCCCGGCCGAACGACCAGACCAGCGAGGCGAGCGCCGGCAGCACGGCCGCCACCGTCACCGCGTACGGCAGGACACCCGCGCCCGCCACGAGCAGCACGACACCCTGAAGGGCGGCCACCGTCTTGCGGGCCATGCTCGGCGGCAGCGCCGCGTTCAGCCACGGCAGCACCCGGGCCGCCGCGACGAACACGTACCGCATCGTGCCGATCAGCAGCACCCACGGGCCGAGCGACATCGCCACGTACACGCTCAGCACCAGGATCAGGAACGCGTCCACCTCCATGTCGAAGCGGGCGCCCAGCGCCGACGACGTGCCGGTGCGCCGGGCCACCTTGCCGTCGACCCCGTCGAGGATCAGGGCGACCGCCGTCAGGCCGACGAGCAGACTCACCGGCGGCGAACTCTGGAAGGAGTCCGCGACGAGCGCGGTGACCCCGCCCACCAGGATCGCGCGGCCGAGCGTGACGCGGTTGGCCGGTCCGAAGGAGCGCGGCCGGGTCCTGCGCAGGGCGCGGGTGAGCACCGCCCAGGTGGCGATCCCGAACGCCAGCCCGGTCAGCCAGCCCGCGGGCCCCATCCCGATCACCGTGCCCAGCAGCACCAGCAGCAGGAGCTGCGCCCCGGCCCCCACCATGGTCTCCTGCTGGGGAAGCCTCGCGTACGTGTTGTTCAGGGCCACCGCACATCCTCCGGCCGTGTGACAGAGTCGATCAACGCCGCGTACCGTCCACGGCTTGTCACCGGTCCGTACGTGAAGATCTGCCGAAACGTTCAGGGGGACGCTCATGGAACGCACCGCCCGCGCGGACCGCACGGCTCGCGCCTTCTGGCTCGCCGAACCCGGCCGCGGCGAGATCCGCACGGCGTCCCTGCCCGCTCCGGGGGACGGAGAGGTCCTGGTCCGCACGCTGTACTCGGGGGTCAGCCGGGGCACGGAGACCCTGGTGTTCGGCGGCCGGGTCCCGGAGAACCAGCACACCGCGATGCGCGCGCCCTTCCAGGAGGGCGACTTCCCCGCCCCCGTGAAGTACGGCTACCTGAACGTCGGCCTGGTCGAGGAAGGACCCGAGCGGCTCCTCGGCCGTACCGTCTTCTGCCTCTACCCGCACCAGACGCGGTACGTCGTCCCGGCGAGCGCCGTCACCGTCGTGCCCGACTCCGTGCCCGCCTCCCGCGCGATCCTCGCCGGCACCGTCGAGACCGCGGTCAACGCCCTGTGGGACGCCGCCCCGCTGATCGGCGACCGGATCGCCGTCGTCGGCGGCGGCATGATCGGCTGCTCGGTCGCCGCCCTCCTCGCCCGCTTCCCGGGAGTACGGGTCCAGCTCGTGGACGCCGACCCGGAACGCGCGGCCGTCGCCCGCGCCCTCGGCACCGGCTTCGCGCTCCCCGGGGACGCGGCCGGGGAGTGCGACCTCGTCGTGCACGCCAGCGCCACCGAGGCGGGGCTGACCCGCTCGCTCGAACTCCTCGCCCGGGAAGGGACCGTCATCGAGCTGAGCTGGTACGGCGACCGCCGGGTCACCCTGCCGCTCGGCGAGGCCTTCCACTCCCGGCGGCTGACCGTGCGCGGCAGCCAGGTCGGTTCCGTTTCCCCCTCCGGCCGGGCCGGGCGGACCTACGCCGACCGGCTCGCGCTGGCCCTGGAACTCCTCGCGGAACCCGCCTTCGACGCCCTGATCACCGGGGAGTCCGCCTTCGCCGAACTCCCCGGCGTGATGGCAAAACTCGCCTCCGGATCGATCCCCGCCCTGTGCCACCGCATCGCCTACGACGAGGTTTGAGCCGACCGGAACCGGCCTGACCTCCATGGACTCCGAAGAAAGGGCGACCGGCGACTGAACGCGCCGCGCCGGGCACCCGTACTAGAAGTCGTGATCCCGGCAGAGGATCAGACGCACCGCACCTGGAGGGTCGTCCGTTGTTCAGCATCACCGTCCGCGATCACCTGATGATCGCCCACAGCTTCCGTGGCGAGGTCTTCGGACCCGCGCAGCGCCTGCACGGAGCGACGTTCCTGGTGGACGCCACCTTCCGCCGGCCCGAACTCGACGAGGACAACATCGTCGTCGACATCGGGCTCGCGACGCAGGAACTCGGCGCCGTCGTGGCCGAGTTGAACTACCGCAACCTCGACAGCGAGCCGGACTTCAAGGACACCAACACGTCGACCGAGTTCCTCGCCAAGGTCATCGCGGACCGGCTCGCCGCCCGGGTGCACGCGGGCGGCCTCGGCGAGGGGGCCCGCGGCCTGACCGGCATCACCGTCACCCTGCACGAGTCGCACATCGCCTGGGCGAGTTACGAGCGTGCGCTGTGACCGACGTGATCCTCGACAAGGCGACCCCGCGGGCCGGACACGGCGCGGTGACCTCAGGCCCCGGCGGCGCCCTGAACTACGTGCCCGTGCAGCATCCGGCTCTGAAGAACGCCGAGATCATCCCCATGTCCCTGCGCTCCGTGCACTTCGTCATGCCGGGCGGCGTCGACGACCCGGCCGCGCCGAGCGGCGGCAACGCCTACGACCGCCGCCTCTGCCTGGACCTGCCCGGCTTCGGCTGGCAGGTCCACCGGCACGCCGTCGCCGGCGAGTGGCCGCGCCCCGGTACCGCCGCCCGCACCGAACTGGCCCGCACGCTCGCCGGCCTGCCCGACGGGTCGGTGGTCCTCCTCGACGGACTGGTCGCCTGCGGAATCCCCGAGATCGTCGTCCCCGAGGCGGACCGGCTGCGCCTGGCCGTACTGGTGCATCTGCCGCTCGGCGACGAGACCGGCCTCCCGGCCGCCGTCGCCGCCGACCTGGACGCCCGCGAACGGACCACCCTGCGGGCGGTGCCGGCGGTCGTCGCCACCAGCGACTGGGCCGTCCGCCGGCTCGTCGCCCACCACGGCCTCGCTCCCGACCGCGTCCACGTCGCCGCCCCCGGCGCCGACATCGCCCCGCTAGCCTCCGGCACCGACGGAGTCTCACGGCTGCTGTGCGTCGCCGCGGTGACCCCCCGCAAGGGCCAGCACCGGCTCGTCGAGGCCCTCGCCACCGTCACCGACCTGCCCTGGAGCTGCGTCTGCGTCGGCGGACTCGCCCAGGACCCGGCCTACGTCGCCCACCTGCGCACCCTGATCGCGCAGTACGGCCTCGGCGACCGCCTCCATCTGGCGGGACCGCAGGCCGGCGCCGAACTCGACGCCAGTTACGCCGCCGCCGACCTCATGGTCCTCACCTCGTACGCCGAGACGTACGGCATGGCCGTCACCGAGGCGCTGGCGCGCGGCATTCCGGTGCTCGCCACCGACGTCGGCGGCCTCCCCGAGGCGGTCGGCCGCGCACCCGACGGCGGGGTGCCCGGCATCCTCGTCCCCCCGGAGGACCCGGGGGCGCTCGCCGCGGAGCTGCGCGGCTGGTTCGGGGAGGCGGACGTACGCCGCCGGCTCAAGGCCGCCGCCCGGGGCCGGCGCGCCGCGCTCGACGGCTGGGCCACCACCGCGCGCAGCCTGGCCCAGGTCCTCGGCCGGCTGCCCGACGCCCCCCGGAGGGCAGCGTGAACGCCCGGACGACCTCCCCGGACTCGACCGACTCGACTGACTCCACGGTCTCGACCGACTCGACCGACTCGACGGTCTCGACGGGTGAACCGGAGTCCGGGTCGCCCGCGCAAGGGGCGGGGGCAGGGACGGGGTCGCCCGAGGAGCGGACGACCAGGGGCGCGGTGGCCTCGGGTGCGGCGGCGGACACGGTGGCCTCGGGCGCGGCCGCGGAGGAGGCGCCGGCCGGTGTGACCTCCGAGGGCGCGGGTGCCGACGGGGCCGGCGGGGGAGACGCGGGGGCCGGCGCCGACGAGGTGCCGCGTTACGCGCCCCAGTGGCTGCGGCTGCGCGAGCCCGCCGACGCCGACGCCCGCGCGGCCGACCTGCTCGGCCCGCTGCGCGCCCGGCTGGCCGAACGGCCGGAGCCCGGTGCCGGCCTGGTGATCCACGACCTCGGCTGCGGCACCGGGTCCATGGGCCGCTGGCTGGCCCCCCGGCTCGACGGCGCCCAGCACTGGGTCCTGCACGACCGCGACCCGTACCTGCTGCACTTCGCCACCGTGGGGGCACCTGACGAGGCGGCCGACGGCAGTCCCGTCGCCGTCACCACCCAGCGCGGCGACATCGGCCGGCTGACCGCGGACGCCCTCGCCGGCGCTTCCCTGGTGACCGCCTCCGCGCTGCTCGACGTGCTCACCGGCGAGGAGATCGACCGGCTCGCGGCGGCCTGCGCCGGTGCCGGGGTGCCCGCGCTGCTGACCCTGTCCGTCGTCGGCCGCGTCGAACTCGACCCGGCCGAACCATTCGACGCCGAGATCGGTGAGGCCTTCAACGCCCACCAGCGGCGCGGCGACCGGCTCGGCCCCGAAGCCGTCACGGCCGCCTGCGAGGCGTTCGGCCGGCACGGCGCGACGGTGCGCGCGCATCCGAGCCCCTGGCGGCTCGGCCCCGACCGGGCCGAACTGACCGCGCAGTGGCTGCGCGGCTGGGTCGGCGCGGCGGTCGAGCAGCGCCCCGACCTCGCGGTACGCGCCGAGCCCTATCTGCGCGCCCGCCTGGAGGCCTGCTCGGCGGGGGAGTTGAGCGTGACCGTCCACCACAGCGACGTACTGGCGCTGCCCCGGGGGAACGGGGGCACGGCATGAGCCCGGGCCTGAAGACGGCGAGCACGCCGGTGCCGGTCACCTCGGCATCTCCGGTGAGCGCGCCCGTGCCGGTCACCTCGGCATCTCCGGTGAGCACGCCGGTGCCGCCCACCTCGGCAACTCCGGCGAGCGCGCCCGTGCCGCCCACCTCGGCATCTCCGGTGAGCGCGCCGGTGCCGGCAACTCCGGCGATTCCACCTACCGCGCCGGTGCCGGTCACCCCGGCAGCTCCCGCGAACGCGGCGCCGGTTCCCCCGTACGCCATGGCGGTGAGCCCGGACACCCCCGCGAGCCCCGTCACGCCGGGGCGCCCGGCCGGCCCCGCGTCTTCGCCGAGCGCCGCCGACGAGGCGGGCCCCGGGCCCGGGGCCACCCGGCGTGTCCTGCGCCGGTTGCGCAAGCACCTCGGCACGGTCGCCGGTGTCCTCATTCTCGGTGTGCTGCTCTGGCGACTGGGTACCGGAGTGTTCCTTGACGGGTTGCGACGGATCGACGGGACGACGCTCTTGGCGGCGATCGGGATCGGGCTGCTCACCACGGCGTTCAGCGCCTGGCGGTGGTGCCTCGTCGCGCGCGAACTGCGGATCAGGCTCCCGCTCGGCGCGGCCGTCGCGGACTACTACCGCGCCCTGTTCCTGAACGCCGCGCTGCCCGGCGGTGTCCTCGGCGACGTGCACCGGGCCGTACGGCACGGGCAGAGCGCCGGCGACCTCGGCCGGGGCGTGCGCGCGGTGGTCCTCGAACGGACGGCGGGACAGGCCGTGTTGGTCGCCGTGGGAGCGGCGGTGCTGCTCACCCAGCCCTCGCCGGTGCTCACCCAGTCACGGGAGTCCGCGCTGCTCCTGGCCGTCGTCTCGCTGTGCGGGGTGGTGACCGTGGGCGCCGTCCGCAAGGGCCGGACCCCGGCGCCCGCGACCGCCCGCCACGGCGCCGTCCGCGCCGCACTCGCCGAGGCGCGCGGCGCGCTGCTGGCCCGGCGGAGCTGGCCCGGCGTGACCCTGTCGTCGGCGGTGGTGCTCGCCGGTCATCTGGCGATGTTCGTCCTGGCCGCCCGGGCGGCCGGGTCCGACGCCTCCACGGCCCGGCTGCTGCCGCTCGCCCTGCTGGCCCTGCTCGCCATGGGGCTGCCGCTGAACATCGGCGGCTGGGGACCCCGCGAGGGCGTCACCGCCTGGGCGTTCGGCGCCGCCGGGCTCGGCGCGGGCATGGGGCTGACCGTCGCCGTGATCTACGGCGTACTGAGCTTCGCGGCGAGCCTGCCCGGCGCCGTGGTCCTGGTCGTCCGGTGGGGTGCCGCGCTGCGCCGCCCTCGCGAGGAGAGTACGGAAGGGCGTGATCAGTGCAGCGTCTCGGACGTCACCAGAGAGAAGTACGCGCCGAAGGCCTCGGTCAGCCCGGCCAGCAGCTCCCTGCCCTTCTCGGCGGAGGCCATCGAGGGGCGGCCGATGACCCCGGACTCGGTATAGGCCGACATACCGAGCGTGAGCAGATGCCGGCGGTCGTCGGCGACGAAATCGGAGGTCTCATAACCGTCTTTGACGCATTCCGGATGGGCGTGCAGGAGAATCGACGTCTCGATTTCCCCCGCGTGCATGTCGGTGAGCAACGAGGTCCGCACACCGGCCCGTTCACAGGCGCCTTCCCAGTCCTCCACCGCGGGGAAAAGCGCCATGCGCGTACCGGTGCCCGCGGATTCCTGGACGACATTGCCCAGGACGTAATTCCCGCCGTGGCCGTTGACCACCACCAGGGTGTCGAC
Organism: Streptomyces sp. NPDC007084; assembly: GCF_040703595.1. NCBI lineage: Bacteria > Bacillati > Actinomycetota > Actinomycetes > Kitasatosporales > Streptomycetaceae > Streptomyces > Streptomyces sp. NPDC007084. Next base: position 26,405 of record NZ_JBEYFY010000059.1, on the reverse strand, counting down.
GCCCGAGCGCCGCAACGAGGCGGCGATGTCACGGACCACCGCGTAGAGGGTGACCGCGGAGATGCTGACCGTGCCCGGCCAGGCGGCGTGCTCGTGCGAGCAGGAGATCGTCACCGGGGGAAGGAGCCGCACCGGATAGGCGGCCGCGATCTCCCGGGCCACCGCGCACGCGACGAGGGTGTCCGTCGTCAACGGCAGGTAGGCACCGTGCTGTTCGAGACTCCCGACGGGAAGCACGGCGACCTGACGGGTGACACCGGCCCCCCGGTCGCGGACGTCCTCCGTGGTGTCCAGCGGCAGCACACCGGACACCGTCGAGCGCGTTCCCGAACCACTCATGTTTTCACGGCCCTTTCGACTCTGCTTAGGAACCAGATCATGACAGATAACTTTGGCGTACTCGGCGGGAATGCCCACCTCACAGGTGTCGAACGAGTCGTGATCGCCCCACTGCCCACCGAATACGGTGATTTCCACGCGGTCGGCTACCTCGACCACGACCGGGGTGAGGAACAAGTCGTGCTCGTCTACGGCGACTTGGAGGCGGTGCGGGAAGGCGATGTGCTGACCCGGCTGCATTCGGAATGCCTGACCGGTGACGCGTTCGGGTCGCAGCACTGCGAGTGCGGGCCCCAACTCGCCGCGGCGCTGCGGGCGATCGTCGCGGAGGGGCGCGGTGTGCTCGTCTATCTGCGCGGCCACGAGGGGCGCGGTATAGGGCTGCTCGCCAAGCTGAAGGCGATGAAGCTCCAGGCGGAGGGCCTCGACACCGTGGAGGCGAACCTCGCCCTCGGCCTGCCGGTGGACGCCCGCGACTACGGGGTGGCGGCTCAGATGCTGCACGACCTCGGCGTGGGGTCGGTGCGGCTGCTGTCGAACAACCCGCGCAAACGCGAGTCGCTGGTCCGGCACGGCATCAACGTCGCCGAACAGGTCCCGCTGCTGATACCGCCCTGCGAGGACAACCTCACCTATCTGCTCACCAAGCGGGAGCGCCTCGACCACTACCTGCCGCATCTCGACGGCGAGGAGTGGGCGAAGGCGATCTTCTGCGGATCGGCCAAGACCGTCGCCTCCGAGGAATGACCCGCGCCGCCCGGCCGCCACTGCTCGTATGATCGCCCGGCACCTGGAGGCGATCGACGGAGCCGGGTCCGGTCCCGTCGGCGAGGAGGACGATGAAGACCGCGGCGCGCCCGACGACGACCCGGACGGCGCCGCTGCGCAGTGCCGCCTTCCGCCGGTTCGTCCTCGCCAACCTGGTCTCGGCCACCGGGACGGCGATGGCGCCGCTCGCGCTCGCCTACGCGGTGATCGGCGAGGGCGGCGGGGCCGGATCGCTCGGCGTGGTGCTCGCCGTGAACACGGTTCCGACGGTCGCCTTCCTGCTGGCCGGCGGGGTCCTCGCGGACCGGATGTCCCGCAGCCGGATCCTGGTGGCGGGCAACCTGGTCGCGGCGCTCGCCCAAGGCGCCCTCGCCGTCGTCGTGCTGAGCGGCGCGGCCTCGACCCTCACGATCGCCGCGTGCGGATTCCTGTCCGGCGTGGCCGTGGCGTTCACCGTGCCGGCCGGACAGGGCGTGGTGAACCAGTTGGTGGCGCCCGAACAGCTCCAGCAGGCCAACGCGCTGGTCAGGGTGCCCAGCAACGCCGTACGGGTGCTCGGTCCCGTCGTGGGAGGCGTCGTCGTCGCGCTCTGCGGACCCGGCTGGGCACTGTCCTGGGACGCCGTCACGTTCCTGATCGCCGCCCTGCTGCTGCACGGGCTGCGCCTGGAGACCCCCGTCACCGCGCACAGCGCCCTGAGCGACCTGCGGGCGGGCTGGGCCGGGTTCCGCTCCCGCACCTGGCTGTGGACGTACACGGTGGCCGGAATGGTGGTGGTCGCCGCCTGGCTGGCCGGGTTCCAGATGCTCGGGCCGGTCCTCGCGGCACAGCTGTACTCCGGGGCCGGTTCCTGGGGGCTCGTGCAAGGGGCCTTCGCGCTAGGCCTGCTGGCGGGCGCGCTAGTCTGCCTGTGGTGGAAGCCGTACCGCCTGCTCGCCGTCGCCGTGGCCACCTCCGCGCTGCTCTTCCTGCCGCTGACGGCGATGGGGCTCGCGCTGCCCCTGCCCGCCGTACTGGCGGCGGCCCTGCTCGCCGGCGTCGGCCTGGACGTCGCGATCGTCGCCTGGACCACCGCCTTCCAACTCCATGTTCCCGAACGCGAGCTGGGGCGGGCCGGGTCCTTCAACAGCGTGGGGGAGCGGCTCGCGATCCCGCTCGGCTATCTGCTCGCCGCTCTCGCCGCGGGCCTCTGGTCCGACCGGGACGTCCTGCTCGTGTGCGCCGGGGTGATCGTGGCCGCCGCGGCGGCCAACCTGTGCGTCCCGGACGTGTACCGGATCAACCGGACCACGGGGCGGCCCGGTTGACGCCGGTCGCCGCTCAGCCCTGTACCGCCTCGTGGACCAGGCGTTTGAGTTCGGGGTAGACCGAGTGGGAGGCGGTCGGGCGGAGCTGGCTGAGGAACTGGACCGTGAGGTCGTTGCGCGGGTCGACCCAGAAGGTGGTGGTGGCGACACCGCTCCAGCCGAACGCGCCCTCGCTGGACGGGGAACGGGTCAGCTCCGGGTCCAGGACGACCGAGACCCCGAGACCGAAACCGAGACCCGCGTTGCCGGGCTCCTGGTGGAAGGGCACGCCGAAGGCGCGGCGGTCGGCGTTGCCGGGCAGGTGGTTGGCCGCCATCAGGTCGACGGTCTCCGGGCGGAGCAGCCGCACCCCGTCGAGTTCACCGCGCCGGCGCAGCAACTCGGTGAAGCGGTGGTAGTCGTGGGCGCTCGCGACCATGCCGCCGCTGCCCGACAGGAAGCGGGGCCGCCCGTGCAGCGGGAGACCGGCGACGGGCCGGATGCCTCCCTCGCCGTCCTCGCCGTACAACTCGGCCAGCCGGCCGCTCTGTTCGGCGGAGACGTGGAAGCCGGCGTCGGCCATGCCCAGCGGCCGGAAGATCCGCTCGCGCAGGACGGTGTCGAGGTCCTGGCCGGTCACCACCTCGATGACCCGGCCGAGGACGTTCGTGGCGACGGAGTAGTTCCACCGGGTGCCCGGCTCGAACTGCAGCGGCAGCCTCGCGTACACCTCGCAGGTCTCGGCCAGATCGGTGCCCGGCGCCACCGACGACTCCACCCCGGCGTCCCGGTAGAGCGCGTCGACGGGATGCGCGTGGTAGAAGCCGAAGGTCAGGCCGGCCGTGTGACTGAGCAAGTGCCGGATCAGGATGGGCTGTTCGGCCGGCCGGGTGACCGTCCCGGAACCCGAGCCGCCGGCGTACACCCGTGGTGCGGCGAAGGCCGGGAGGTGGTCGGCGAGCCGGTCGTCGAGTCGAAGGCGCCCCTCCTCGACCAGCATCAGCGCGGCGACCGAGGTCACCGGCTTGGTCATGGAGTACATCCGCCACAACGTGTCGGTCTCCACCGGAAGGCCCGCCTCGCGGTCCCGCAGGCCGTACGTGGTGAGGTGGGCGACCTGTCCGTGCCGCGCGACGCACACGAGGTAGCCGGGCAGGTGGCCGTCGTCCACCATGTGGCTGAAGTGCTGGTCGAGTCGGGCCAGCGCCTTGGCATCGAGGCCGACCGTTCCCGGATCGACCTCCTGTCGCAGTTGTCCCATGGCTCTCCTCCGGGCCGCGCCTGTCTCGTTCATCGTCCCGTACGGACGGAGGCCGTGTCGTCCGGGCTCCGGCGTGCGGTGCTCACGGTGTTCTTGTGCCCAGGAAGCCGCAGGGCGAGCAGTGTTCCGGCCGTGCAGATCGCCGCCGCTGTGACGAGCGGGAGGAAGGCGGAGCCCGGGGAGGCCGTCAGCAGCGTGGCCGCCACCGCGATCCCGAGCACCGGGCCGATGTTCATCGCCGTCTGCTGCAACCCGCCCGCCACACCGGCCGAACCTGTCGGCGCCCGCCGGACGACGACGGCGGTCGCGGTCACCATCACCGTGGCGAAACCGCCCCCCAGCAGCAGGAAGCCCGCCCCGACGGTCACGGCGTCCGACGCCGTGTCGAGCCGGGCCAGGAGCAGAACGCCGGTGGTGAGCAGCAGCGTTCCGGTCACGGTGGTCGCGCGAGCGCCGGCCCGGCGCAGCAGCGCGGCGGCGAGCGGAGCGCCGAGCACCATCGTCACGCCGGCCGGCAGGGCCCGTACACCGGTCTCCAGCGGGTCGAGCCCGAGCGTGTGCTGGAGGACGTAGCTGACCGTGAACAGGGTGCCGAACATGGCGGCGGACGCGGCGACCAGGATGCCGAGGGCCGCGCCGACGGCCGCCGAGCCGAGGACGCCGATTGGCACCAGCGGGTTCGCGGCCCGCCGTTCCCGCCGTACGAACGCGGCGCCCGCGACGGTCACCACCGCAAGTCCGAGGGCGGTCGTCCCCGTCCAGCCGGAGTCGGGAATCGCCACCAGCGTGTGCACGAGCGCGACCAGCGCCGCCGCGAGGAGACAGGCACCGGGCACGTCGAGGTCAGGGGAGGCGGTGAGGCGGGTACGGGACGCGGCCCGGTGCGCCGTCACGGCCGCCATCTCCGGGTCCGCGTTCCGTACCCTGGGCCCGCCCGCCCTGCCTGCCCCGCCAGTCCCGTCCATCCCGTCCGCCCCGACAGTCACGTCCATCCCGTCCGCCCTGCCCGTCCCGTCCGCCCCGCCCGTTCTCTCCGCCTTCGCGTCGGCCGGCGGGCGGACCGTGAGCGCCAGCGAGCCCAGCACCAGCGCGGGCAGCACGTTGAGGGTGAAGACGGCCCGCCAGCCGAACGCGCTGACCAGCGCGCCCCCGAGGAGCGGTCCCGAGGCGGCGGCCAGGCCGATGGCGCTGGTCCGCAGCGCGATGGGCATGCCGAGCCGGTCGGGCGGATACGCAGCCCGCAGCATCCCCAGCGTGGCCGGTTGCAGAAGCGCTCCGAAGACCCCCTGCGCCACCCGCAGCGCGATCACCCAGCCGATCCCGGGCGCGAGCGCGATCCCCGCGGACACCGCGCCGAACCCCAGAACGCCGAGGCCGAAGAGGCGTTGATGCCCGTGCCGGTCGCCGAGCCGGCCCGCGAACACCAGCAGACCGGCCACCGCGATGAGATAGCCGGTGCTGGTCCACTGGACCCGGGCGAACGAGGCGTGCAGATCGCGCTGGAGCGTGGGCTGCGCGACGGTGAGCACCGTGCCGTCCAGCGCGACGATCACCGCCCCGACGACGCTGCTCGCCAGCGTGACCCGCCGGTACGCCGCCACGCCCACGGTCCGCCCTCGGCCGAGGCCCCCGAAGCCGTGCGCGCTCTCCGTGCGCCGGCCGGCGCGGCCGAATCCGCGCCCGGCGGCCGTACGACGGCCAAGGCCCCCCGAACCCCGCGGGCTCACCGCTCCTCCGGCCCGAGGTGCGCGTCGAGCGCGGCCCGCAGCAGGGGAGTGAAGTCCTTTGCCCCCGTGCCGAGTTGGAGGCTGCCCCAGCCCCAGAGCTGGGCGATGCCGTGCAGGTTCGCCCACAGGGCGCCCGCGACCGTGCGGGCGTCCGCGTCGGGGCGGACAGCCGCGACGAGGTCCACCAGCACCCCGAACAACGGGAGGCTGGTCTCCCGCAGCCCCAACCGGTCGCTCTCCAGCAGATCATGACGGAACATCAGCTCGTACATCCCGCGCTGGGACAGGGCGAAGTCCAGATAGACCCCCGCCAGCGCGCCGAGCCGGGCCCGGGGACCGGCCGGGCCCTTGGCGTCCGCCCTGGCCGCGCGTGCTCCGAGGTCGGCGAACCCGCGCCGTGCGATCGCCGACAGCAGCTCCAGATGGGTCGGGAAGTAGCGGCGCGGGGCGCCGTGCGACACGCCCGCCCTGCGGGCGATCTCCCGCAGGGTCAGCGCCTGGGCGCCCTCCGCCGTCACCAGCTCGACCCCCACGTCGATCAGGCGCGCTCTCAGTCCACCGGTCTCCGCATCGCTCATAGACACTGTCTACCAGGAGGGAGTAGACAGTGTCTACCGACTGGGGCGGGGGTCACTGGGAGGGGCGGACGGGTGAAGTCGTGCCGTGGGCGGAATGGAGGCTCCCGCGCCGGGCGTTGGCACAGGCATGACTGCAGAAGAGACCCGGGACGGGACACAGGACGACCTGCTCGCACTGCTCTCCGCGTACAAGGGCGGCGTGCTCGTCACCCTCAAGAAGGACGGACGGCCCCAGCTGTCGAACGTCAGCCACTTCTACTATCCCGACGAGGGGATCATCCGCGTCTCCCTCACCGACGACCGCGCCAAGACCCGCAACCTGCGCCGGGACCCGCGGGCGTCCTACCACGTGACCAGCGACGACCGCTGGGCCTACACGGTCGTCGAGGGCACGGCCGAGCTGACCCCCGTCGCCGCGGACCCGCGAGACGAGACGGTCGAGGAACTGATCCGCGTCTACCGGGACGTCCTCGGCGAGCACTCCGACTGGGACGACTACCGGGCGGCCATGGTCCGCGACCGCCGCCTGGTCCTACGCCTGCGGGTGGAACGGGCGTACGGCATCCCCGCCCGCTGACCGCGCGGCCTCGCCCTCCGCCGAGGCCCGGGCCGTGCGGTCCTCGATCGCCCGCAGTACCGCGACCATGTCCAGGTCGCCGTGGCCGAGCGCCACGGTCTCGGCGAACAGGGCGTGGCAAGCGTCCAGCAGGGGTGAGGTCAGACCGGTGTCCCGGGCCGCCCGGGCGATCAACTCGTTGTTCTTCAGGACGTCCTGGACCGCCGCCTGGACCGTGAAGTCGCGGTCGAGAAGTTTCGGCGCCTTCATCCGGGAGACCGCGCTGGCCATCGGGCCGGCGTCCAGGACGTCCAGGAACAGCCCCGGGTCCAGGCCGTGCTGCTCGGCGAAGTGGAACGCCTCCGTCAGACCGGTCACCAGTGTGATCAGGAACAGGTTCACCGACAGTTTCATCAGCAGCGCGTTCGGAACCGCTCCGCACCCGAACGTCTCCTGGCAGAGGGGTGTGAGCAGCGGCCGTACGTCCTCCAGCGTGGCCGGGTCCCCGGCGAGCATCGCGACCAGCCTCCCCGCCTGCGCCGGGACGCGCGAGCCGGAGACGGGGACCTCGGCGTACCGGCCGCCCGCGGCGCGGACATCGGCGTCGAGACCGCGCGAGTACTCCGGTGACGTCGTCCCCATGTGGACGACGGTCCGCCCGGCGACCCGCTGAGCGAACCCGGCCGTGCCGCGCGCGAGCACCGCGTCGACGGCGGCCTCGTCGGCCAGCATCAGCAGGACCGTGTCCGCCCGCTCGAACACCTCGGCGGGCCCGTCCGCCACCTCGGCGCCCTCGGCGCCGAGGGGTTCGGCACGGGAGGCCGTGCGGTTCCAGACGACGAGGGGGATTCCCGCCCGAACCAGGTTGAGCGCCATGGGCGTGCCCATCACGCCGAGACCGATGAAACCGACGTACACCACAACCGCCTCTCCGGCCGGCGCCGGGGGCGGACCCGCCCCTCGGGGGCGCCGTGTCCACCGCCGTCTATGACAGTCGTCATAGTAGAGGGTGCTATGACAGCGGTCATAGTGGGTAGGCTGCGGCAGGCGCAGGCGCAGGCGCAGGCGCAGGCGCAGGCGGGAAGGCGCAGGCGGGCAGGCGGGCGTGGGAGGTCGGGCATGGCGGTATCCGGGCGGGGGCCGCGCGAGCGGATGGTGTTCAGCGCGGCGCAGCTCATCCGGCGCGACGGGGTGACGGCGACCGGGATGCGGGACGTCGCCGAGCACGCGGGAGCGCCGCGCGGCTCGCTCCAGCACTACTTCCCGGGCGGCAAGGAGCAGTTGGTCAACGAGGCCGTGGACTGGGCCGGCCACTACGCCGCCAGGCGGGTCGCCCGCTTCCTCGCCGCGATGGCGGAACCGACGCCCGCCGGGCTGTTCGCGGCGATGGTGCGGCAGTGGACCGACGAACTCCAGGAGACGGGCTTCGTCTCCGGCTGCCCGGTCGCCGCGGCCACCGTCGAGGGCGCCGAGTCGGCCGATTCGACCCGGGCCGCCGCGGCTGCCGCGTTCGGTCGCTGGACCCGTCCGGTCGCGGAGGCGCTCACCGGCATGGGCGTTCCCGCCGACCGCGCCGAGTCGCTCGCCACGTTGATGATCAGCGCCCTGGAGGGGGCGCTCCTCATCGCCCGGGCCGAACGCGAGGTACGCGCCCTGACCGCCGTGGCCCGCGAACTCGGACCCCTCCTCGACGCGGCGCGCGGGCGCTCCGCGCACACCGGCCGCCCCTGAACCCGGCCGGGGTGCGCGGAGCCCCCTTCAAGGGTGCCGCAGAACGGGGCGTCACGCCCCTGTGGCCGCCGGGCCGGAAGCTGACGGCCCCTCAAGTCCTGAGCGAGCAGGAGGGATACGGACGTCCCCGCATCCCTCCTGCTTCGCCGGAGCGCTGCTTCGCCGGAGCGCTGCTTCGCCGGAGCGCTGCTCCGCCGGACTACTGCCCTGCCGGCGTACTGGCGTGCCGGGTTACCGGGCCAGTCGCAGGGTGAACCCCCGGTCCACGGTGAGACGTGGTGTGCTCACCGTGGTCACCTTGGTCCCGCTGTCGTAGGACCACGCCGTGCGGGGCAGCGGGCGGCCGTCGAGGAGCACCCGCCGGGGCGCCGACTCGCCGTGCACGGTGAAGCGGTACGCGCGGGAGGCGACCTTGTCCCGGTAACTTCCCTTGCTGGCACCGACGTTGACGGTGGTCAGGGTCCGCCCGGCGTCGACCGTGACGCGCTGGGTCGCCGAGGCGCCCTCGGTGAAGTGCCGGGTCACCCCGTCGTCCTCGTACAGCGTGTAGTCGCTGTGACCCCGCGGATACAGGTCCCAGTCCAGTTCGTGCCGGTCACGGGTCTGCCAACTCGTCGTGCCCTTGGGCCACATGGGGACGACCGAGCCGCCCTTCACGAACAGGGGCAGGGTGTCGAGCGGGGCGTGGTAGCCGTTGACGGTGGTCGGGCCCTGGTAGGTGCGGCCGGTCCAGTAGTCCGTCCAGGTGCCCTTGGGCAGGTAGATGCCGTCGCGGGTGTCGGTGTCCTTGTACACGGGCGCGACCAGGAAGTCGGGGCCCGCGAGGAACTCGTACCTGGCGTCCGCGCCGAGCGTCTTCGGATCGTCCGGGTACTCCAGCCAGAGCGGGCGCACGGCGCCGACGCCGGTCTTCGCCGCCTCGGCGGACAGCGTGTACATGTAGGGGAGCAGCCGCTCCTTGAGCTGGAGGTACTTGCGGTTGACGGAGGTGTACGGCTCCCCGTCCAGCCAGGGCTGCTGATCGGCCGGTTTGCCGGTGGTGATGTCCGAGGCCCAGCCGTCCATGGTCATGATGGCCGGCAGGAACGCCTTCCACTGAAGGTCGCGCGCGTACATCTTCGGGTCGTGGCTGTAGATGGAGCCCACGTCACCGGTGTTGTACGCGATACCCGACATCGTGGCCCCGGCGTAGGTGGGGATCTGCCAGCGGATGTAGTCCCAGGACAGCTTCTGGTCCCCGCTCCACAGGACACCGCAGCGCTGGGCGCCCGCCCAGGACACCGGCAGCCAGACGAAGCCGCGGGCGTCGCTGTTCTCCTCGATCCCGGCCTTCGCCTTGTCGCAGGCGTCGAGTGCGAAGCCGTAGCCGTTGCCGACCCAGGCCACGTCGAGTTTCGCCACCCGCTGGCCGGCCTTCACCTGGTCGGCGAGCTTGTCGATGCCGTCCTGGGTCCACAGCCCGAGCTGGGCGTTGTGCTCGTTCAGGCCCTTCGCGGTCTGCTCCAGGTTCTCGTAGCCGCAGCCGTATCCGTCGTTGACGAGCATCCAGCCGAGCGGCATGTCGTGCTCGGTGTAGCCGTCGGCGACCTTCAGGGCGTCGAGGGTGTGCCGCTCGCCGCGGTTGGCGTTGTGCAGATAGCAGTCGGAGTCGCCCGGTTCGAGGCCGTACACCGGCGGCATGAACGGCTTGCCCACCAGTGCCGTGTACTTCCCGATGACCTTCTTGGCGTCGCCGAGGAAGTAGTAGGCGTCCAGGCGCCGTTCCTGCTGGCCGGTGCGCACCGGCGCGCCGAAGTCGTACACCCCGGGTGCGAAGGTGTTCCGGAAGACGCCGTATCCCGCGCTGGAGAGGTAGAAGGGCTGGGAGTTGTTGTAACCGCCCTCGTTCCAGTTGAAGTTGTTCGCCACGTACATGGTCCGGTCGCGGTGGGCGAAGGAGCCGTTCTGTTCGCCGCCGCCGAAGAACTGCTCGTCGGCGCCCCGGGTCAGGCTCTGCCGCATCCCGCTGGTGGACCAGCGCAGCGGCTTGTCCTCCTGCCAGATCCGGGTGCGGTTGTCGGTCTTGTAGAGGCCGAAGCGCAGCGGTTTCTTGTAGACCCGCAGGACGGCGTCGGGGGAGCGGACGCCGTAGTAGTCGCCCGCGTCGAACGAGGTTGTACGGGTCTGCCGGGCGGGCTGCTCGCGGACGATCGCGCTGCCCGCCGGATCACTGAACGTGCCGGACGGGTCCGCCCGCAGACGGAGCTGACCGCCCTTCAGGAAGTCGGCCCGGGCCTTCAGGTCCCCGGCGGCGACGGTGTAGCTGCCGTTGCCGCCGCTGAACGAGGTCAGGTCGCCGGCGTCCGTGGTCCGCGGCAGGTAGACCTTCCCGGTGTAGCCGTTGTCGTGCACGTCGTAGGGCACGACCAGCACGTGGTAGGTCCCCGACGCGTTCGGGATCACGGTGGCCTCGGGGTCGGCGGTGCCGGCGCTGGAGGCGACCTCCTTGCCCGCGTCGTCGTAGACGTACAGGTCGAAGTCGTCGGTGGGGTGCTGCCACTCGATCGAGATGGGAACCCCGCCCTCGGGGTTGTCCGCCCAGTACCCCTGCGGGACGTCGACGTCGACGTCGAAACGGTCGCAGACCTTGCTCTCGGGGTCCTCGGCGGCGGACGGACAGTCCTCGGTGCCGCCCGAGGTGCCCTTCGGATAGACGGGACTCTGCCAGGTGACGCTCGGGTGGGCGGTGTCGAGAACGGCACTCGCCGGGGTCGCCGCGAGCGCCGGGCCCGCGGGGGCGCTGAGAAGGGTGACGGCCAGGGCGGTGGCCAGCCCCGCCACGGCCCAGGAACGGTGTCGGAGTCTTCGCACGGTACGTATCTCCACTCGACGGATTCGAACCAGGTGCTGCACCGGCCAACAGCCTGATGCTTGCTCATGCTTGAACAGTCGTCATTCCGCGCAACTTCGAGCATGAAGGGTCACAGGCTTTGCGGAAGCTGTCAACGGTGGGAACGCGGTGCCGGAGGGGACGTACAGGAGCGAAGCGAGGTGATCCGCGAGTGGGGAAACGGCTCGACCGGTCGCGGCTGCCGTCCGGACCGGTCGCGGCCACCGTCCGGACCCGTCGCGGCCACCATCCGGACCGGTCGCGGCTGCCGTGCCGCCCGACCGCGGCGCGTGGCCCGGCGTCCGTGATGTGGACCGGTGCTTGTCCCTGCCCGTCCACTCCTGCGAAGATCCGTGCTCATGACAAACATGGCGGGAACCGGGGGCACGTCCGTCCTGCTCGTGGCCCGTCGCCATGTCGACCAGTGCCGCCAGTCCAGCGCGCTGTGTCGCTGACGCATCCGGCCCGCCGGCGCCGCTGACGCCTCCGTCCCGCCGCCGTCGGGCACCCCGGGCGGAACCCCGGCTCCGCCGAGCCTGCCGCCGCCGAGTTGGACGCCGTCCCGCCTCCCCGGCGCACCGGCGCGTCCCGCACACCCCGGGATTCCCGGCCAGACCTGACCGTCCCTGACCCGCATCCCGCGCGGGACCGTTCCGTCGTTCCGTCGGCCGAGAGACCCGGCCGAGAGATCCGGCCGAGAGACCGGGCCGGCGGACCCGGCCCGCGCGGGATGGCATCCCGGTGCCCGGGGCCGACCGCCCCGCCGCCCGTCCACCGCCGGTGGTCCACCCCGGGCGGCGCACACCCTCCTCATCCGAACGGACCTCTCCATGCCGCGATCCCCGCTGTTCCCGCGCGCCGCCCTGCTCGGCGCCGCCTGCCTGCTCGCGCTGGCGACCGCCACCCCGACGGCCTCGGCCGACCCCGCCCTCGGCCCGCTCCCGCCGCACAACCCCTACACGGGACCCCAGGGCACCGCGACCATGCACGGCGACACCGGCTCCTCCGACGCCACCCCGCTCCCCGGCCCGGGCGCCGGTTCCCTGACCTCGCGGCGCGTCGCCCTCCAGTCCGCCTGCCCGACCGTGCTCGTCGGCTCCGACGGCTACCCGGTCGCCCTGTGCACCCCGATCCTCGGACGGGTCCCCACCGTCCACCTGCTCGACCCCGCCACCGGCAATTCCCTCGCCGAACTCCCCATCGCCAAGGGCTCGTTGCTCGGCGGTGTCTACGCCTACCTGGACGACCAGGACCAGTTGGTCGCGGTGGACGGCGACCGGAGTCTGCTGCGTATCGCGCACCGCAGGAACGCGTCGGGCGGCTGGGAGCTGTACGTGGCCCGGTCGCTGTCGCTCCGGGGGGCCGTGCCCGACGGGGACGCGGTCACCGGCCTCTCGCCGGACTGGCGGGGCCGGGTCTGGTTCGCCACCGGCGGCGGTGTGGTCGGCACCGCCGACGACCGCACCGACACCGTCCACGCGCTGTCGCTGCCCGCGGGGGAGCGGGTCGACAACTCGATCTCGACCGCCCCGGCCGGCGCGGCGGTCGCCACCAGCCACGCCACCTACCTGCTCACCGCCGACGAGGACGGGACCCCGGCCATCGCGTGGCGCCGGGCGTACGACCGCGGTCCCGCCCGCAAGCCCGGCCAGCTCAGCTGGGGCACCGGCTCGACGCCCACCTTCTTCGGTCCCGGCACCGGCACCGACTACGTCACCGTCGTCGACAACGCGGCACCCACCGAGAACCTGCTCGTCTACCGGACCGACACCGGCGCCCGGATCTGCTCCGTCCCCGTCCTGAAGGCCGGCGGCAGCGGCAGCGAGAACTCCCCGATCGGCGTGGGCGGTTCGGTGTTCGTGGCCAGTACCTACGGCTACCCCTACCCCGCGCTGCCCGACGACGCCGGTCCCTCCACCCCGGCCTCCGCCGACTTCAAGGGCGGTCTGAGCCGTGTCGACGTCCGCGCGGACGGCTCGGGCTGCGACCTGAAGTGGGACAACACCGTGCGCTCGTCGGCCGTTCCCCGGCTGTCGACCGCCGACGGACTCATCCACACCGTGATCCGCACGCCGGCCGTCCCGTTCACGAATACGACCTCGATCCTCGACTCGTTCTTCTACGCCGAGATCGACCCGGCGACCGGCAAGACCGTCCGCACCCGCTACCTCGGCACCAGCTCCCTGTTCGACACCCTTCAGATGGTCGGCTCGATAGCGCCGGGCGGGGTCGTCTACCAGGGCACCATCACCGGGGTCGTACGCATCGCCAACGACTGACAGTCGGCGGCGGACGGCGGACGGCTGTCGGCTATGTCGGCTGACGTCTGACGGCGAAGAGGCCCTGGGCCACCCATCCGGGCGGCCCAGGGCCTCTTCGGTCTCCGCGGCGCGGGAGAAGTCAGCTCGCCTTCTCGACGGCGTGGCCGCCGAACTGGTTGCGCAGCGCGGCGATCATCTTCATCTGCGGCGAGTCGTCCTGGCGGGAGGCGAAACGCGCGAAGAGGGAGGCGGTGATGGCGGGCAGCGGGACGGCGTTGTCGATGGCCGCCTCGACGGTCCAGCGGCCCTCGCCGGAGTCGTCGGCGTGGCCGCGCAGCTTGTCGAGGTGCTCGTCGCCGTCCAGGGCGTTGACCGCGAGGTCGAGCAGCCAGGAGCGGATGACGGTGCCTTCCTGCCAGGAGCGGAAGACCTCGCGCACGTCGGTGACGGAGTCGACCTTCTCCAGCAGCTCCCAGCCCTCGGCGTAGGCCTGCATCATGGCGTACTCGATGCCGTTGTGGACCATCTTGGAGAAGTGCCCGGCGCCGACCTTGCCGGCGTGCACGAAGCCGAAGTCGCCCTCCGGCTTGAGGGCGTCGAAGACCGGCCGCACCTTGGCTATGTTCTCGGCGTCGCCGCCGACCATCAGCGCGTAGCCGTTCTTCAGGCCCCACACGCCGCCGGAGACACCGGCGTCGACGAAGCCGATGCCCTTGGCCGCCAGCTCCTCGGCGTGCTTTTCGTCGTCGGTCCAGCGGGAGTTGCCGCCGTCCACCACCGTGTCGCCGGGCTCCAGCAGGTCGCCCAGCTCGTCGATGACGGTCTGGGTGGGGGCGCCGGCCGGCACCATCACCCAGACCACACGCGGGCCTTCGAGCTTGCTCACGAGTTCGGCGAGGCTGTTGACGTCGGCGAGGTCCGGGTTGCGGTCGTAGCCGATGACGGTGTGGCCGGCGCGGCGTATGCGCTCGCGCATGTTGCCGCCCATCTTGCCGAGACCGATGAGTCCGAGCTGCATGTCAGTTCACTTCTTCCCGAGAGAGCGGTAGGTCGCCACGAGGGCGGTCGTGGAGGGGTCGAGGCCGGGCACGTCGGTGCCGTCGGTGAGGGCGGGTTCGATGCGTTTGGCGAGGACCTTGCCGAGTTCGACGCCCCACTGGTCGAAGGAGTCGATGTTCCACACCGCGCCCTGGACGAACACCTTGTGCTCGTACAGGGCGATCAACTGGCCCAGCACCGACGGCGTCAGCTCACCGGCGAGGATCGTGGTGGTGGGATGGTCACCGCGGAACGTCTTGTGCGCGACCAGTTCCTCCGGCACTCCCTCCGCCCGCACCTCCTCCGGCGTCTTCCCGAACGCCAAAGCCTGCGTCTGGGCGAAGAAGTTCGCCATCAGCAGGTCGTGCTGGCCCTTCAGCGTCCCGCTCAGCTCACCCACCGGATTCGCGAACCCGATGAAGTCCGCCGGGATCAGCTTCGTGCCCTGATGGATCAACTGGTAGTACGCGTGCTGCCCGTTGGTCCCCGGCGTCCCCCACACCACCGGACCCGTCTGCCACGCCACCGCACGCCCCTGCCGGTCCACCGACTTGCCGTTGGACTCCATGTCCAACTGCTGCAGATACGCCGTGAACCGCGACAGATAATGCGAGTACGGCAACACCGCGTGCGACTGCGCGTCATGGAAGTTCCCGTACCAGATCCCCAACAACCCCAGAATCAACGGAGCGTTGGCCTCCGCCGGAGCGGTACGGAAATGCTCGTCCACCAGACGGAAACCGTCCAGCATCTCCCGGAACCGGTCCGGACCGATCGCGATCATCAACGACAGACCGATCGCCGAGTCGAACGAGTACCGGCCCCCCACCCAGTCCCAGAACTCGAACATGTTCGCCGTGTCGATCCCGAAATCGGCGACCTTCCCCGCATTGGTCGACAACGCCACGAAATGCCGCGCCACCGCCTCCGGACCCGCCTTCAGCCCCGCCAGCAGCCACTCCCGCGCCGAGGTGGCATTCGTGATCGTCTCGATCGTGGTGAACGTCTTCGACGCGATGACGAACAGCGTCTCCGCCGGATCAAGCCCCCGCAACGCCTCGTGGAGATCCGCCCCGTCCACGTTCGACACGAACCGCAGCACAAGACCCCGGTCGGTGAACGGGCGCAGCACCTCGTAGGCCATCGCCGGACCCAGGTCCGAACCGCCGATGCCGATGTTCACCACATTGCGGATCGGCTGCCCCGTGTGACCGGTCCACTCACCCGAACGCACCCGCGCCGCGAAAGCCGCCATCTTGTCCAGGACCGCGTGCACGGCCGGGACCACGTTCTCCCCGTCGACCTCCACGACCGCGTCCGACGGCGCCCGCAACGCGGTGTGCAGCACCGCCCGCCCCTCCGTCGTGTTGATCTTCTCGCCCCGGAACATCGCGTCCCGCAACCCGAACACATCCGTCGCGGAGGCGAGTTCCCGGAGCAGGGCGAGCGTCTCGTCCGTGATCAGATGCTTGGAGTAGTCGATGTGCAGGTCACCGACCCGCACGACATAGCGTTCGGCGCGCCCGGGGTCGGCGGCGAACAGGTCGCGCAGGTGCGGCTTGAGCAGCGTCGTCGCGCGGTGGTCCTCCAGGGCCACCCACTCCGGACGGCGTGTCAGCTCGGGAACGTCAGGCACGGGAGGTCTCCTTGGTGCCCTCGCCCCGCAGGGCGACGGCGTACATCTCGTCCGCGTCGAGGCGGCGCAGTTCCTCGGCGATCAGCTCGGAGGTCGAGCGCACCTTCAGCGCCAGGGTGCGCGGCGGCTGCCCGGGCAGGGACAGCGTGGCGAGCGGCCCGTCGGGACGGTCGATCACGATCTCGCCGCTCTTGGTGCCGAGCCGTACCGCGGTCACCACGGGGCCGGCGGTGACGACCCGCGCGGCCTTCACCTTCAGGCGCGCCTCCAGCCAGCGGGCGAGCAGTTCGGCGCTCGGGTTCTGCGCCTCGCTCTCGACGGTCGCCGAGATCACCTTTGTACGGGCCTGGTCGAGGGCCGCCGCCAGCATCGAGCGCCACGGCGTCAGCCGGGTCCACGCCAGGTCGGTGTCGCCCGGCGCGTAGGAGGCGGCGCGGGCGTCCAGGGCGCGCAGCGGGTCCTCGACGGCGTACATGTCGGTGATCCGGCGCTGCGCGAGCGCGCCCAGCGGGTCCTTGACCGGGTTGTCCGGCGCGTCCACCGGCCACCAGACGACGACCGGCGCGTCCGGCAGCAGCAGCGGCAGGACCACGGAGTCGGCGTGGTCGGACACCTCGCCGTAGGTCCGCAGGACGACCGTCTCGCCGGTGCCCGCGTCGGAGCCGACCCGCACCTCCGCGTCGAGGCGGGAGTTGGTGCGGTCGCGCGGGGTGCGGGCGACGCGCTTGATGACCACCAGGGTCCGCGAGGGGTGCTCGCGGGACGCCTCCTCGGCCGCCTTGATGGCGTCGTAGGCGTTCTCCTCGTCGGTCACGATGACCATCGTCAGGACCATGCCCACGGCGGGGGTGCCGATGGCCCGGCGCCCCTGCACGAGCGCCTTGTTGATCTTGCTTGCCGTGGTGTCGGTCAGGTCGATCTTCATGGCCTGCGCCAGCTCCGTCCGTCTCGTGCGAGCATCTCGTCGGCTTCCTTCGGGCCCCAACTGCCCGAGGAGTACTGCGCGGGCTTGCCGTGCGCGTCCCAGTACCCCTCGATCGGGTCGAGGATCTTCCAGGACTCTTCCACCTCCTGGTGACGGGGGAAGAGATTGGCGTCGCCGAGCAGGACATCCAGGATCAGCCGTTCGTACGCCTCCGGGCTGGACTCGGTGAACGACTCGCCGTACGCGAAGTCCATGGTGACGTCCCGGATCTCCATCGAGGTACCCGGCACCTTCGATCCGAAGCGCACCGTCATGCCCTCGTCCGGCTGGACGCGGATGACGATCGCGTTGGCGCCGAGTTCCTCGGTGGCCGTGGAGTCGAACGGGGAGTGCGGGGCGCGCTGGAAGACCACCGCGATCTCGGTGACCCGGCGGCCGAGGCGCTTGCCGGTGCGCAGGTAGAACGGGACGCCCGCCCAACGGCGGTTGTCGACCTGGAGCTTGACGGCCGCGTAGGTGTCGGTCGTCGAGGCGGGGTCGATGCCGTCCTCCTGGAGGTAACCGCGCACCCGCTCGCCGCCCTGCCAGCTCGCCGCGTACTGGCCGCGCACGGTGTGCTCGCCCAGGTTCTCCGGCAGCTTCACCGCCCGCAGCACCTTGAGCTTCTCGGTGAGCAGCGACTCGGCGTCGAACGCGGCCGGCTCCTCCATGGCGGTCAGCGCCATGAGCTGGAGCAGGTGGTTCTGGATGACGTCACGGGCCGAGCCGATGCCGTCGTAGTAGCCGGCCCGGCCGCCGATGCCGATGTCCTCGGCCATGGTGATCTGGACGTGGTCGACGTACGACCGGTTCCAGATGGGCTCGTACATCTGGTTGGCGAAGCGGAGCGCCAGGATGTTCTGGACGGTCTCCTTCCCCAGGTAGTGGTCGATCCGGAACACCTGGTCCGGGTCGAACACCTCGTGCACGATCTTGTTCAGCTCGCGCGCGCTCTTCAGGTCGTGGCCGAACGGCTTCTCGATGACCGCGCGGCGCCAGGACCCCTCCGGGGCGTCCGCCAGCCCGTGCTTCTTGAGCTGCTGGACGACCTTCGGGAAGAACTTCGGCGGCACCGACAGATAGAACGCGTAGTTGCCGCTGGTGCCCTGCGAGGAGTCCAACTCCTCGACGGCCTCCCGCAGTTGCTCGAACGCGCCGTCGTCGTCGAAGTCGCCCGGGATGAACCGCATGCCCTCGGCGAGCTGCTGCCAGACCTCCTCGCGGAACTCGGTGCGCGCGTGCTCGCGCACCGAGTCGTGCACGACCTGGGCGAAGTCCTGGTCCTCCCACTCACGCCGGGCGAACCCGAGGAGCGAGAAACCCGGCGGCAGCAGGCCCCGGTTGGCGAGGTCGTACACGGCCGGCATCAGCTTCTTGCGGGACAGGTCGCCGGTCACACCGAAGATGACGAGCCCGGAGGGGCCCGCGATCCGCGGGAGGCGGCGGTCGCGCGCGTCGCGCAGCGGGTTGTCCCACTCGGTGGCCGGGACGACGCCGAGCGCCTCGGCGAGCGCCTCCTCGGGCGTCAGGCCGGACGGTTCCACGGGCGTGTCACCGGATCCCTGCGGCGCGGCGGCCGCATCCGCCGGGGCGGTGTCGGAAGGTGCTCCACGCTTGGTCATTCCCCCTCGACTCCCTTGCCGCGCAGCGAGGCGGCGACCGCCTCCAGCAGGTCCTCCCACGCCACCTCGAACTTCGCGACGGCCTCGGTCTCCAGCTGTCCCACGACCTCGTCGTAGGAGATCCCGAGCGCCTCGACGGCGGCCAGGTCGGCCCGCGCCTGGGCGTAGCCGCCGGTCACCGTGTCACCGTGGATGTCGCCGTGGTCGGCGGTCGCGTTCAGCGTCGCCTCCGGCATGGTGTTCACCGTGCCCGGCGCGACCAGCTCGTCCACGTACAGGGTGTCCTTGTACGAGGGGTCCTTCACGCCCGTGGACGCCCACAGCGGGCGCTGCTTGTTGGCGCCGGACGGGGCGAGCGCGGTCCAGCGGGCACCGGCGAACACCTCCTCGTAGGCCTCGTAGGCGAGCCGCGCGTTGGCGAGCGCCGCCCGGCCCCTGAGCGCGAGGGCCTCGTCGGTGCCCATCTTGGCTAGCCGCTTGTCGATCTCGGCGTCGACCCGGGAGACGAAGAAGGAGGCGACGGAGTGGATGCCGGCCAGGTCGATGCCCGCGGCCTCCGCCTTCTCCAGGCCCGCCAGGTAGGCGTCCATGACCGCGCGGTAGCGCTCCAGGGAGAAGATCAGCGTCACGTTCACGCTGATGCCGAGGCCGATGACCTCGGTGATCGCCGGGAGACCCGCCGGTGTCGCCGGGATCTTGATCATGACGTTCGGGCGGTCGACCAGCCAGGCGAGCTGCTTGGCCTCGGCGATGGTGGCGGCCGTGTCGTGGGCGAGACGGGGGTCGACCTCGATGGAGACCCGGCCGTCACGCCCGCCGGTCGTCTCGAACACCGGGCGCAGGATGTCGGCGGCGGCGCGCACGTCCGCGGTCGTCATCATGCGGACGGCCTCGTCCACCGTCACCTTGCGGACGGCGAGGTCGGCGAGCTGCTCCTCGTAGCCCTCGCCGGAGCCGATCGCCGCCTGGAAGATGGACGGGTTGGTGGTCACGCCCACCACATGGCGGCTTTCGACGAGTTCGGCCAGGTTGCCGGACTCGATGCGCTTGCGGGACAGGTCGTCCAGCCAGATGGACACGCCTTCGTCGGAGAGGCGCTTCAGGGTTACCGCGGTCGCGGTTGCTTCGGTCACAGTGATCATCTTCCTTGGTACGAACGGATCAACCGCGCAGGGCGGCAACGGATTCCCGCGCGGCGGCGGCGACGTTCTCGGCGGTGAAGCCGAACTCGGCGAACAGCGTCCCGGCGTCGGCGGAGGCGCCGAAGTGCTCCAGCGAAACAATGCGTCCTGCGTCACCGACGTAGCGGTACCAGGTCAGACCGATGCCGGCCTCGACCGCCACGCGGGCCTTCACGGACGGCGGAAGGACACGCTCGCGGTACTCCGCGGGCTGCTCCTCGAACCACTCGACGGACGGCATCGACACGACACGCGTGCCAAGGCCCTCGGCCTCCAGCCGCTCGCGCGCCTCGACGGCGAGCTGCACCTCGGAGCCGGTGGCGATGAGGAGGACGTCCGGGGTCTCGGTGGAGGAGTCCCGCAGGACGTAACCGCCGCGCGCCGCGTCCGGGTTCGCCGGGTAGGTCGGCACGCCCTGGCGGGTGAGGGCCAGACCGTGCGGGGCCGGGTTGGTGGCGTGTCGGCGCAGGATCTCGGCCCAGGCGATCGTGGTCTCGTTGGCGTCGGCCGGGCGGACGACGTTCAGGCCCGGGATGGCCCGCAGCGAGGCCAGGTGTTCGACCGGCTGGTGGGTGGGACCGTCCTCGCCGAGGCCGATCGAGTCGTGCGTCCACACGTAGGTGACCGGGAGCTGCATCAGCGCGGACAGCCGGACGGCGTTGCGCATGTAGTCGGAGAACACCAGGAAGGTGCCGCCGTAGATACGGGTGTTGCCGTGCAGCGCGATGCCGTTCATCTCGGCGGCCATGGAGTGCTCGCGGATGCCGAAGTGCACGGTGCGGCCGTACGGGTCGGCCTCCGGCAGCGGGTTGCCCTCCGGCAGGAACGAGGACGTCTTGTCGATGGTGGTGTTGTTCGAGCCGGCCAGGTCGGCGGAGCCGCCCCACAGCTCGGGGAGCACGTCGCCGAGCGCCTGGAGGACCTTGCCGGAGGCGGCGCGGGTGGCGACGGAGGTGCCTTCCTCGAACACCGGCAGCGCGGCCTCCCAGCCCTCGGGGAGCTGGCCCGCCACGATCCGGTCGAACAGCCGCGCCCGCTCGGGGTTGGCAGTGCGCCAGGCGCCGATCCGCTTGTCCCAGGCGGCGTGCGCCTCGGCGCCCCGGTCGAGGGCCTGGCGGGCGTGGGCCAGCACCTCCGCGTCGACCTGGAAGTGCCGCTCCGGGTCGAAGCCGAGGAGGCGCTTGGTGGCGGCGATCTCCTCGGCGCCGAGCGCGGAGCCGTGCGAGGCCTCGGTGTTCTGCGCGTTGGGCGCGGGCCAGGCGATGATCGTGCGCATCGCGATGATGGAGGGCCGCCCGGTCTCGGCCTTGGCCGCGGTGAGCGCGGTGTGCAGAGCGCGCACGTCGATGTCGCCGCCGAGGGCGGGCTCGATGCGCTGCACATGCCAGCCGTAGGCCTCGTAGCGCTTGAGGACGTCCTCCGAGAAGGCGGTCGCGGTGTCGCCCTCGATGGAGATGTGGTTGTCGTCGTAGACGAAGACGAGGTTGCCGAGCTTCTGGTGGCCGGCGAGCGAGGACGCCTCGGCGGAGATGCCCTCCTCCAGGTCGCCGTCGGAGACGATCGCCCAGATGGTGTGGTCGAAGGGGGACTCGCCCTCGGGGGCCTCGGGATCGAAGAGGCCGCGCTCGTAGCGGGCGGCCATCGCCATGCCGACCGCGTTGGCGACGCCCTGCCCGAGCGGGCCGGTCGTGGTCTCGACGCCCGCCGTGTGCCCGTACTCCGGGTGGCCCGGGGTCTTCGAACCGTGCGTGCGGAAGGCCTTCAGGTCGTCGAGGGTCAGCTCGTAGCCGGACAGGAAGAGCTGGGTGTACAGGGTCAGCGAGGTGTGGCCGGGGGAGAGGACGAAGCGGTCGCGTCCGGTCCACTCCGGGTCCGCCGGGTCGTGACGCATCACCTTCTGAAAGAGCGTGTACGCCGCCGGGGCCAGGCTCATCGCGGTGCCGGGGTGGCCGTTGCCCACCTTCTGGACGGCGTCGGCGGCCAGGATACGGGCGGTATCGACGGCCCGGCGGTCCAGCTCGGTCCAGGTGAAGCCGTCGGAGCTGTGCGTACTCATCTTCAAGAAGTCCTCACGGGAGGGGTCGTCGCTGGTCGAACGCCTTCAAACCTAAAAGTCTGACTTTTGCCGGGGAAGGTGCCCGTGTGTCAGCCTTCGGTGAAAGTGGGACACGCAGAGTCGTGGCGAGCCGACGCGAGAAGGACATGGCAGACAGAACCACCCAAGGCGGAACCGCCGGCCGAGGCGGGACCGCAGGCGAGGGCGGCGCCCACGACGGGATCAGGACGTTCCCCTTCCCGGCCGACCTGAGCCTCTCCGGCGTCGGCATGCAGGTCGGCGCGATGGGCACCGGCCGCACCTGGCACGCGGAAGCCCCGCTGGAGCGCGTGCACCGCATCGACTTCCACGTCGTGATGGTCTTCAGCGAGGGCCCCGTACGGCACATGATCGACTTCGCCGAGTACGAGGCCGGAGCGGGCGACGTGCTGTGGATCAGGCCTGGCCAGGTGCACCGCTTCTCCAGCACCGACCGCTACCGGGGCACCGTCCTGACCATGCAGCCCGGCTTCCTGCCCCGCGCGACCGTCGAGGCGACCGGCCTGTACCGCTACGACCTGCCCCCGCTGCTGCGCCCCGACCCGGCCCGGCTGGCCGCCCTGCGCCACGCGCTCGACCAGTTGGAACGCGAGTACGTCGACACCACCACGCTCCCGCTCAGCCTGCACACCTCGGTGCTGCGGCACGCGCTCACCGCGTTCCTGCTCCGCCTCGCCCATCTCGCGGCCAGTTCCGCCGAGGCGGCCCGGGAACACACCGACACCACCTTCACCCGATTCCGGGACGCCGTCGAGAAGGACTTCGCCACCAACCACAGCGTCAGCGCCTACGCCGACGGGCTCGGCTACTCGCGCCGCACCCTGGTCCGCGCGGTACGCGCCGCCACCGGCGAGACGCCCAAGGGGTTCATCGACAAGCGGGTGGTCCTGGAGGCCAAGCGGCTTCTCGCCCACACCGAGATGCCGATCGGGCGCATCGGGGCCGCCGTCGGCTTCCCGGACGCGGCGAACTTCTCCAAGTTCTTCCAGCAGCACACCGGGGCGACCCCGGTGGCCTTCCGCGCCGAACTGCGCTGACGCGCGGTGCCGACGCGCGGAGAGGGCCGGACCACGCGGTACACCGTGGTCCGCCCCCCTTCCGTATGGCCGCTCAGTGACCGAAGTCGAACCAGTTGACGTTCACGAAGTCGGCCGGCTGGCCGCTGCTGAAGGTCAGATAGACGTCGTGCGTCCCGGTGACGGAGCCGATGTTCGCCGGCACGGTCCGCCAGGACTGCCAGCCGCCGGTGTTGCCGACCGCGAAACTGCCCACCGGAGTCGCCGTCCGGCTGTCGAGCCGCACCTCGACGAGTCCGCTGACCCCCGCGCCCGCCCCGCTCGCCACCCGTCCGTAGAACTGCTTGGCCGCGCTGGAACCGAAGTTGACGCCCTTGTAGAAGGCGTAGTCGCCGTTCGCGATGGAGCTGATGTTCTGGCCGCCGCCGGTGTCGGTGGTGGTCTCCGTGCCGACCCCCGACTGCCCGTCGTACGACTCGGCCTGGATGGCGCTGTACGCGTCACGGTTGCCGGTGGGCGGCGGGGTCGTCCCGCCGCCACCGCCGCCGCCCGACTGGAGGACCTGGACGTAGTCGACCACGAGCGGGTGGCCGGGGACCGTGCCGCCGTCGGGGCCGCCGCCGAAGGCGCCCGGGAAACCGCCGCCCATCGCGACGTTCAGGATCAGGAAGTAGCCGTGGTTGGTGGCGTTCGCCCAGGTGGTCGCGTCGACCTGGTTGGCCCGCACCGTGTGGAAGTTGACGCCGTCGAGGTAGAAGCGGATCTCCTCGGGGCTCTTCGACCGGTCCCACTCCATCGCGTACGTGTGGAAGCCGGCCTGGCAGGTCGTGCCGGCACAGGGCGTGTTGCCGCCGATGCCGGTGGTCTCGTTGCAGGGGCCGCCCGGGTTGGTACCGCAGTGCATCGTGGCCCACTCGGTGTTGAGGCCCTGCACGTTCTCCATGATGTCCAGCTCGCCGACGGCCGGCCAGTTCTGGTAGTTGCCCCGGTAGGGCGCCCCGAGCGCCCAGAAGGCGGGCCAGTAGCCCTTGGCCGCGGCGCCGGTCACGTTCGGCATCTGGAGCCGTGACTCGACGCGGAGCTTGCCGCCCGCGGGCGGCTGGAAGTCGGTGCGCTTGGTCTCGATACGGCCCGAGGTCCAGTTGCCGGCGGCGTCGCGGCGCGGGGTGATCAGCAGGTTGCCGTTGCCGTCCAGGGCGACGTTGTTGGTGCTGGAGGTCATCGTCTCGACCTCGCCGGTGCCCCAGTTGGGGGCGCCGCCCGGATAGCTGGTGCCCGTGTCGTACTGCCAGTTGGCGGTGTTGACGCCGGTTCCCGCCGCGCCGTTGAAGTCGTCCAGGAAGACCTGGGACCAGCCGGAGGGGGGAGTGGGGGCGGAGGCGTTCGCGGGGAGGGTGGCCGCCGTCGCGGCGGCCGCGGCCAGACTCAGCGTGCCGAGCACGGCGACGAGGACACGCCGCAGGGAGCCGCGTCTGACGGGTGTGCCGGAGGTTTCACTCATGGGTGCCTCTTCGGGTACGGGTGTGGGGTACGCGCGGGTGGGGGGTGAGAGCGCTCCCACGACGATCTGAGAGCGCTCTCAACGAAGCTGCGCGGCCAATGTGCTCTCTGCCACCGGGACCGTCAAGAGGTGAAGCCGAGAAAGTCCTTGCGGGGCAAGGGAGTTCAGGCGATGAAAGGGGATACGGCGGTCGGGGCGCCGACGGGATGCGGGCGGTCCGAGGGCGGAGTGTGCCGGCCGCGGGCGGCCGACCGATGGGTTTTCGGCGCGGCGGGGGTCTACCTCTTGGACGTACCCACTTCTGGCGAGGAGCCCGCGATGAGCGACACCCGAGGTCTCACCACCTGCCTGTGGTTCGACGGCAACGCGCAGGACGCGGCGGAGTACTACCTGTCCGTCTTCAAGAACTCCGCCCGAGGCCGCACCCTGCACTACACGAACGCCGGACCCGGCCCGGCCGGATCGGTCCTCACCGTCGAGTTCGAGCTGAACGGGCAGCGGTTCCCGGAGCGCGCGGAGCGCGCGACGCGGGCGATGTACGCGATGAAGAAAATCGACCTGGCGGCGGTACGGAGGGCGCACGCCGGGGAGTAGGCGGGGCGGTGGCCGGAGGCGCCGGGGGAGGTGGAGGCGGCCGGTGTGCCGGGAGGCGACGGCGCGCCCGGAGGTGCTCGGCGTGCCTGGAGGCGACGGTGTGCCCGGAGGTGCCCGGAGGCGACGGGGTGCCCGGTGTGCCGGGAGGCGACCGGCGGCCTGGAGGCGTCCGGAGGTGCCGGTGTGCCTGGAGGCGTCCGGAGGTGCCCGGTGTGCCGCTGAGGCCCGCCGGCGACACCTTCGCCGGGCTGTGCGCCGCGAGCCCGCTTCCCCCGCCGAGCCGCGTCACCCCCTCGACGGCGGCTGACGCGACTCCAGGGTGCCGCCCCGCCCCCCCCGCTACCCCAGCCGGTACGAGTAGACCGACGTCGCCACGGCGCACACGCCCGGCTGGACGACCTCGGTGCGCAGTGTTCCGGTCGCCGGGTCGTAGTCGACGCCTTCCGCCTCGTACGTGCCCTGGCACAGACCGCGCTGCGGCAGGGCGAAGAGGCTGGTCACACGGCCGGTGACCGGGCCGCCGTCGAGTGCGTGGTCGAGGTCGACCTGGAGCAGTGGCCGGTCCTCGGGGAAGAGGGTGCGGGAGCCGTCGTCCGAGGCGCACAGCAGCCGGGTGGCGGTCGCGAAGTCGCAGCCCTGGACGTCCCGGACCGGTCTGTCCAGGCTGATCTGCCCGGCCTGGGGGAGGGTGCCGCCGGTGCGCGGGGTCGACGGGTTGAGGAGCGGCGCGGGGAACACCTGGAGGCGGTCCTGGTCGCCCCACTCTCCCGACACCAGCCACTGCCCGTCGGGCGACACCGTGGCGAAGGAGTTGTTCAGCTTCTCGCCCGGGTCGAGCGGGTGGACGTACTCGTAGCGCTTCCCGGCCGGGGTGGTGACCGCGAACATCTTGGAGGTCGCCGAGTCGGGCCCCTGGTAGGCGTCGAAGACGTGCCCCTGGGCGATGTCGGGGTCGCCCACGTGGTTCCACCCCTTGATCCGCAGACCGAGGGGGATGGTGGCGAGCCCGCGGTGCAGCAGCGACCCGTCCGCACGGCTCG
Source organism: Streptomyces sp. NPDC007084 (assembly GCF_040703595.1). Taxonomy (NCBI): domain Bacteria; kingdom Bacillati; phylum Actinomycetota; class Actinomycetes; order Kitasatosporales; family Streptomycetaceae; genus Streptomyces; species Streptomyces sp. NPDC007084. Next base: position 342 of record NZ_JBEYFY010000059.1, on the reverse strand, counting down.
CCAGCCCCTGGCCGCCGCTCAGCATGTCCACGTACGAGGTGCCGGTCTCGGTCCACACGGGCCCGCCGGCCGCCGCGGCAGATGTACCCAGCCCAACCGAGAACGCCCCCAACAAGCAAGCCAGAGGCAGGAGATGACGCTTCATCAGCAACCTTCCGCGACGCGTGACGGACACCGGGTGGCATGGAATCACGGGAGCGGCGCCGCGCGTAGGGCCCTGGACCACTTGTGGGGAGCGCGCCGACCGGCTAGGGCGTGTCGTTTGGATCATGTGGCGGGTCGCGGGGCAGGGCACGCACTCCCCCAAGCTCTTCGAGCAGGGGGTACCCCCAGCGGCGTTGT
>NZ_JBEYFY010000058.1:0-44641 GCF_040703595.1 Streptomyces sp. NPDC007084 | reverse complement strand
TGCTTCTGCACCGCCCCGGCGCTGAACACCGGGGCCGAGCGCCTGGCCGGCGGCGGCCCCGGGTGCGATGCCCGCGCAGATGCCCCCGGCGGCCACCCCCGCTCCCGTACAGCCATCCCCCGTGCAGCCCGCCCCCGTGCAGCCGGCCGCCGCGCGGGCGGGTGTGCCCGGGATGGCGAACGCGGCCTCGCTCGGCGCGCAGGGCGGGCTGACGGCGGCTCAGGTCCGGGGCAGGACCCAGCCGGAACCTCCCCCACCCCAGTCGACCGGCGGCTGGGGAGCCGTCGGCGCGATGCTCTACAACCAGGCGGGCTGAGCGGCTGGACGAGTGCGGGCCGGAAGCGGCGCGGAGAGGGTTGCTGCCGCCCATACCGGGTAATCCGCCCACGCCGGGAACCTCATATGACCATGAAATGACCTGTCTGTGTGGACAATGGCGGCACCCCCCGGTGCTCGGGCCCGGCGCGCCCGGCCGGAAGGGGATTCCCATCGCCGTCCCCAGGAGGACCCGCATGGTGTTGAGCAGACGTACCTTCAGCGCACTCGCCGGCACCGCCGCACTCGGCTTCTCCCTGGGCGGCAGCGGCGGCGACGTGGCGAGCGCCGCCGGGAGGACGGCCCTCGCACCCACCGGTCCCGCGCCCGCGCCGCCCGCCGCCGACGGCCGCCGGCACACGGTCGGCTTCGACCGGTATTCGATGCTCGTGGACGGCCGGCGCCTGGTGGTCTGGTCCGGGGAGGTGCACCCGTTCCGGCTGCCCAGCCCGTCCCTGTGGCGGGACGTGCTGCAGAAGCTGCGCGCCCACGGCTACAACACCGTCAGCATCTATGTGGCGTGGAACTACCACTCCCCCGCGCCGGGGACGTACGACTTCACCGGGGTCCGCGATCTCGACCTGTTCCTGCGCACCGCCGCCGAGACCGGGCTGTACGTCATCCTGCGCCCCGGCCCGTACATCAACGCGGAGGTCGACGCGGGCGGCTTCCCGGGCTGGCTGACCGCCACGGCGGGCGTCGCCCGCACCTCGGACCCGACGTATCTGAGGCACGTCGACCAGTGGCTGACCGCCGTCGACAGGATCGTGGCCCGCCACCAGTACACCGACGGCGGCGGCACGGTGCTGCTCTACCAATTGGAGAACGAGTACGACGACCACGTCACCGAGCCCGCCGGCCGCGACTACATGGCGCACCTCTACGCCAAAGTCCGGGCCGACGGCATCGACGTGCCGCTCTTCCACAACGACAAGGGCCGCAACGGCCATTGGGCCCCGGGCACCTTCGACACGGGCGGCGAGCGCGGCCGTTACCTGTACGGCTTCGACGGCTATCCGTCCCCGTTCAAGACCCCGCCGGACTGGGGCCACTTCGGCATCGGCGGCACGAAGGGCGGGGCGACCGCGAGCCCGGACACCCCGGGATTCATCCCCGAGTTCGGCGGCGGCTGGTTCGACCCGTGGGGCGGCGTCGAGTTCGACGGCAAGGGGTACGCGGAGTCCCGCCGCACCCGGGACGCCGCCTACGAGCGGCGGTTCTACCTCACCAACCTCGCCAACGGCATCACCGTCCACAACGTCTACATGACCTTCGGCGGCACGTCCTGGGGCTGGCTGCCCGCCCCGATCGTCTACACCTCGTACGACTACGGGGCCGCCCTGGACGAGGGGCGGCAGCCGACCGAGAAGCTCACGCCGATGCACCAGATCGGCCAACTGCTGCACTCGGTGCCCGAGTTGGCGAAGCTGGACCGGGCCGAGGACATCCCGTCCGACGAACTGGGCGCCGGCCTCGGCATCAAGGCCTACCACCTGGTCAACCCGGACACGAAGGCGCGTGTCCACATCCTGCGCAACGACTCGGCCACGGAGGCGGTGGCCTCGGTGCCGCTCGCGGGGACCACCGTGCCGGTGCCGGTGCCCGGCCTCGACGCCCGGCTGGTCGTCGCCGGTATCTCCCTGGGCCGGCGGACCCTGCGCTACGCGACCGCCCAGCCGATGCTGCGGCTCACCGCGGGACGGCAGGACATCGCCGTGTTCACCGGCCGCGCCGGAGAGTCGACCCGCACCTGTCTGGAGGCCGCGAGCGAGCCGAAGGTCACCGTGCTGGACGGCGCCGCCCGGCACTCCTTCGCGGACGGGGCGCTGCGGATCGACGCCCGGCTCGACGGCGTGACCCGGGTCCTCGTCGAGGGCGGCGGGGTCGCGGCTCCCCTCCTGCTGCTGCTCGCCGACGACGAGAGTTCCCGCGCGCTGTGGCGGTACGACACCCCGTCGGGGCCGGTACTGGTGCGCGGACCCGCGCTGCTGCGCACGGCGGCCCTGCGCGGCGGCACCCTCCATCTCACCGGCGACACCGTGGACGCGGCGGACCTGGAGGTGTGGGGGCCGCGCGGGATGACCGAACTCGTCTGGAACCAGGGCACGTTGCGAAGCCGGGCCACCGCCTCCGGGAGCCTGCGCGCCGAACAGCGGCTGCCCGGTGTGCCGTCGGTCCGGCTGCCCGCCCTGACCACCTGGCGGCGCTGCGCCGAGAACCCCGAGTCCGCCGCCGACTACGACGACACTTCCTGGCGGGTCGCCGGGCGGAAGACCTCGCACAGCATCACCCCCGTCCCGGCCGGGCAGCCGGTGCTGTTCGCCGACGACTACGGCTTCCACTACGGGGACGTCTGGTACCGGGGGCACTTCGCGGACGCGGGGGCCGCCGGTGACGCCGAGTCCGTGTCGCTGTCCTATGTCGCGGGCGCCCAGGGGCTGTTGATGGCGTGGCTGGACGGTGAACCGCTGGGCACGCACCGCATGCCGGTGCCGGACAAGAAGACCGTGCGGCAGGGCACCTGGTCGGCCACAGCGACCTTCCCGGTCCGGCCCCGGCCCCGCCGGTCCCACGTGCTGTCCGTGCTGGTGCGGCGGATGCCGCACGACGAGGACGGCAAGGCGAACGACACCCACAAGGCGGCCCGCGGGCTCGCCTCCGTGACCTTCGCCGGGACGGCCCCCGCGATCACCTGGCGCGTCCAGGGCGCGGCGGCCCCCGACCCGGTGCGCGGGCCGCTCAACAACGGCGGCCTGCACGGGGAACGGCACGGCTGGCATCTGCCCGGGTTCGCCGACGGCGGCTGGAAGACCACGGATCTCCCGCGTGCCGAGCGGCGGCAGGGTGTCACCTGGTACCGCACCGGATTCCGGCTCGCCGTGGACAGCGGGGTGGACGCGTCGATCGGCCTCACCCTCACGGATGACCCGTCCCGCGCCTACCGCGCGCAGATCTTCCTGAACGGCTGGAACATGGGCCAGTACATCAACGACGTGGGCCCCCAGCACACGTTCGTGCTGCCCAACGGCATCCTGCGCACCCGGGGCGCCAACACGCTGGCGCTCGCCGTGCTCTCCGACGGGACCACCCCGGCGGGCCCGGGCCGCGTGGAGCTGACCCTGCTGGGCCGGGCGGCCGGCGGGGTTCCGGTGACCCTGGTCGACTCGCCCGGCGCCGGGCGGTAGACGGCGGGGGCGGGGAAGCTGCCGGGCGTCGTGCGGCCCCGGGGGGCCGGCGGGGTCAGCGGCGGGCGCGGGGGTCGCCGAGTTCGCCGCGCAGGCGCTGGGCGCGCAGGACGAGTTCGAGTTCGAACCGCCGGTCCGGGTGGTCGATCTCGTCGCCCCACAGCTCTCTGATCTGGCGCAGCCGGTAGCGGACGGTCTGCGGGTGGACGCCGAGCCGGGCCGCCACCTCGGGGGCGCCGCCGCGGGTCTCCAGCCAGGCCAGCAGGGTCTCCGCGAGCCGTCTGCCGTGGGTGGGGCCGCAGTGGGCGAGGGGTTCCAGGCAGCGCAGGGCGAGGTCGTCGATCAGTTCCTCGGGCTGGAGGAGGACGAGGGCCTCGGTGTGTTCCGTGCAGTGCAGCACCTCGCCGCCGGGCAGCAGGCCCCGTTCCATGAGGCGTACGGCGGCCTCGGCCCAGCGCAGTGACTTCGCGGCGTCGGCGAGCGGGACCGGCGGGCCGATCGCGCCGGACCAGCCGGTCAGCGCCCGGTGCAGCAGTTCGGGGCGGCCCGCGGCGTCCGGTTCGGGCACGACCATGCGGGGCTGTTCGTACTCCATGTCGAGCAGCACGTTCTGGCCGACGGCGGGGGCGACGGCTTCCCGGGCGGGGCGCAGCAGGACGCCGACGGCGAGCCGGTCGGGCAGCGGCCAGCCGACTCGCGCGGCGCGTTCGGCGAGGCCTTCGGCGAGGTCGCCCCGGTGGTGGTGTTCGGAGAGCAGGAGTTCCATCAGGCGGCGCTGGAGGCGGAGCCGTTCGCCGGCCTGCCGGGCGGCGGCCTCGGCGTAGCCGCGTACGGACTGGTCCACGAGGCCGTCGAGGTACTCGTATCCGGCGTCCACGAGTTCGTACATCGCGGGGGGCGGGATGTCGACGCGCTGCCCGATCTCCGCGAAGCGGCGCCAGGCGAGCCGGACGCCCAGCCGGTAGATGGCCTGGAGGGAGTCGAGGCTGCGGCCGTGCAGGCCCTCGCCTCGGCCGAACTCCTGGAAGACCTCGGGGTGGACGCGGGGGCGGCCCTCGGCGGTGCCGAGGTGCTGTACGAAGACCTCGATGGCGCGGCGGATGCCGACCAGGGCCATCGGTTCGCCGGAGTCGTCGAGCACGAGGGGCAGATGCGGGTACTCGCGGCGGATCTCGCGCAGGATCTCCTCGGCGAGTTCGGGTGCCTCGGCCATGGCGATGGCGGCGAACTCCCGGACCTGCCGCTCCGGAACCTCCCGCCAGGCCGACCGCCCGCCCACCTCGGACGCCGCTCCGGCCCCACTCCACCAGGGCCCGGGACCGACAGACGCCGACGGCCCCCCGGCGATGGGGTCGCCCCGGCGGGGCCGGGGGGCGGCACGCGCTCCGCCGGGGACCGGCGGGTCCCCGGGACCAACACCCCCGGGCACGGCCCGGCCAGAGGCCCACCCGGCGGCGGGGCCGGCGTCACTCCGCCCGGGACGAGGGGCAGCCCTCGCGGCACCGAGGCCCGGCTGCTCCCCGGGACCAACACCACCGGGCGCGGCCCGGCCAGGGGCCCACCCGGCACCGGAGACCGGCTGATCGCCGGGATCGGTATCGCCCGGCGCACGCCCGCCGGCGGCCCGCCCGGAGGCGGGGTCGGCCCAACCGGGCCCGGCGCCCCTCGGACCGTCCCCGGCGGGCAAGCCGAACCCGGGCGCGCCCAGTGGGCCCCCGGCGGCCGAGCCGGGGCCGGGGTGCGGGGGGCGGGCGCCTCTGCGGGGCGGCACTCTCAGCGCTCCTGTGCCGCGTTCTGGTAAGTGATCAGCGGGGTGTTCGGCTGGTCCGGGGTCGTGTCGAGGAGGGCGACGAGGCCGAGGGCCGCGCCCACGGCGAGTGCGGCGGAGGCCGCGACGGTGAGCGTGACGGCGAGCAGTCTGGACATCGCAGGGTCAGCCTCTCTGTCGGAGGTCGTCCCCACCCCGGGCCCGCGCGGCCACCCAGCCGAGCGGTCCCACGGTCAGCGCCTGCGCCGGCCCCGCCCGGCAGGAGCCAGTCTCGACAATGCATTGACACCCCGTCAAGGGTGCGCCTACGGTTCCCGGCCCATACCGCACGTGCACTTTCTCCCACGGTGTCGACGCATCCGTATCACCCCGTACCACCGCACAACACCCGTGCGTCGAGCCTCCTCAGCCCCTGGAGTGCCCGCATGCGCCGGAAGTTCTCACCCGTCTCCCTGATCCTCGTAGGCCTCGGCACCTTCCTGCTCGTGCTGGCCCCGATGCTCGCCTGGTACGTGGAGCCACGTGCCGCCGTGAACCCGATCGACATCGACACGACCGCCGTCTACAAGGGCACCGGCAGCGTCTTCGACCTGGACAAGGCGGAGACCGTGCCCGGTCAGGACATCACCGTGACCCAGGTGGTGCGCGGCGACGTCGCCGACAGTGAACGCAGCGGCCGGGCCGTGTGGGACGTGACGACGACGGTCGACACGGACGCCTCGCTGCCCGCCGCCGACCCGCACGACGCCCTGGAGTTCATGCCGGGCCGGTGGGTCACCGACCGGCGCTCCAACCGGCCGGTGCACTGCTGCCAGGAGCACCCGTACTTCGCGGGTGACGCCTATCTGAAGTTCCCCTTCGACGTGGGCCGGCACGACTACCGCTGGTGGGACAACTCCCTCGGCGCGCCGGTGACCCTGCACTTCGCGGGCACGAAGAAGATCCGCGGCTACGAGGGATACCGGTTCACCGGAGCCGTCCCCGCCACCCGGACCGGTACCCGGCAGGTGCCCGGCGCCCTGGTCGGACAGCCCGAGCGCAGCCAGGTGCTCGCCGAGGAGTGGTATGCCAACCACCGCGTCGAGCTGGTCGTCGACCAGCGCACCGGCCGGGTGATCTACGCGCAGGTCGGCCCGCGCAAGACCCTGCGGGCACCGGGCGGCACGAAGGACGCGGCGGTGCTGCTGGACAGCCGGAAGCTGGCCTTCACCGCGGCGACCCAGCGCGACCAGGTCGAGCAGGCGAAGACCGAGAGCCGCCAACTGCTGCTCCTGGGGCGGACCTTGCCGATCGGCGCCGCTGTGCTCGGATTCGTCCTGGCCGCCGTCGGGACCGTTTTGGTGGTACGCGGGCGACGCGATCCCGGTTCGTCCGAATCGCCTCCGTCCGCCCTCACGATGTGACGCGCCGTCAGCTCCACAAAGCCCCGAAATTGTCACCCCGGTGAGTAGCCGACGCGGACGGCGCGGCGAAAACTGTCCACCCCACCCGAACACAGCGCCCGCACAGTCCCGTTACAGCGTCGCAGCGTTCAACCCCGTCACCGAGGTGGAGCGTTACGGCGATCGGCCCGCGTCCCCCCGCCGCCGGGCCCACGGCGTCCCCGTACGTCACCCCGCGTCACCCACGGAAGGCATCCGAGGCGGCAGGACCACCGACGATCAGCGCCAATGTCCCTCCCCCCACACTGAGTTCCGCACCCCGAGACGAGTTGGAGCACCCATGCCCCAGCACGTGCCGTCCCCGTTGCGCACCGTGTCCCCGCGGACCGCGCCGCACCCTCCGGCGCCCCTGCCGTATCCGCGCCGCATCGTCTTCCTCGCCCGCCGCGATCTCGGCAACCCCGCGGCGGGCGGCTCCGAACTCCTCGTCGACCGGCTGGCCGAGGGGCTGACCGCGCTGGGCCACCAGGTGACCCTGGTGTGCGGCGGGCCCTCGTCCGGACACGGCTACCGGGTGGTCTCGGCGGGCGGCGACCTCGGTCACTTCCTGCGCGCCCGGCCGGCCTTCCACCGCGAGGTCGGCGGCTGCGACCTGCTGGTCGAGGTGTGCAACGGGCTGCCGTACCTGGCTCCCCTGTGGCATCACGGCCCCACGCTCTGCCTGGTCAACCACGTGCACACGGACCTGTGGCCGATGCGGTTCGGCGGACCGCTCGCGCCCGCGGCCCGGCTCGGCCGCCGCCTCGAACACTGGGCGCTGTCCGGCGCCCAGCGCGGCAACCTGGTGGTCGCCGTCTCCCCGTCCACGGCGCACGCCCTGCACGCGATCGGCGTCGAACGCGACCGTATCCGGGTGGTGCACAACGGAGTCGAGGAGCCGGGCCCACGGGCCGCGCGCTCGCCCGAGCCGCTGTTCGTCGCGGTGGGGCGGCTGGTCGAGTACAAGCGGATCGATCTGCTGCTGCGGCTGTGGGAGCGGGTCCGGCCGGTCACCGGGGGCCGGCTGGTGATCGTCGGGGACGGTCCCGAGCGAGCGCGTCTCCAGCGACTCGCGGGACCCGGGGTGGAGTTCACCGGGCATGTCTCCGAGGCGGAGAAGCACCGGCTGCTGTGCGCCGCGTGGCTGTTGCTGCATCCCTCCGCGGTGGAGGGCTGGGGTCTGGTGGTCACCGAGGCGGCGGCCCGCGAGACACCGGCGGTCGCCTTCGACGTGCCGGGGCTGCGGGACTCCGTCGTGGACGGCGAGACGGGCGTGCTGGTGCGCGGGGAGTCCTCCTTCGCAGCGGCCTGGTGCACCCTCGCCCTGTCCGCTCACCGCCGCACCCGGATGGGCCGGGCGGCCCGCGACCGTGCCGCCGCCTACCGCTGGAACCACACGGTCCACCGCTTCCGGACGGTGGCCGCGGAGGCGGTGACAGGCGGGACACCGTGACACCCCCCGGCGCGGAGCCCGCAGGGCGGTCCCCCGGCGCGGAGCCCGCAGAACCGCCCCCCGGCCCGGAGCCCGCAGAACCGTCCCCCCGCCCGGAGTCCGCGGGGCCGCCCCCCGGCGCGGAGCCCGCGGGGCCGCCCCCGAGCCGGCCTCGGTTCAAGGACCCCTCCCCGCGCCGCTCCCTCGCCCTGTTCCGGGCCTTCCTGCACGAGCAGGACGACCCCGCCTCCTGTTACGCGCTGCTCGCCCGGGACGCCGCCGACCAGGTCGAGGCGGTGTGCGGCAGCGTGCGCGGGCGTACGGTCGTGGACGTCGGGGGCGGCGGCGGCTACTTCACCGAGGAGTTCCGGCGGCGCGGCGCCCGCGCCTACCTCTTCGAGCCGGACGTAAGGGAGTTGGGGCCGAAGCCCCCCGAGTCGGCGGTGGTCGCGGACGGCTATCTGCTGCCGCTCGCCGACGGGGTCGCCGACGTCTGCTTCTCCTCCAACGTCCTGGAGCACGTGGCCGATCCGCAGACGTTCCTCAGCGAGCTGGTCCGGGTGACCCGCCCGGACGGACTGATCTACGTCGCGTTCACCAACTGGCTCTCCCCGTGGGGCGGTCACGAGTGGGCGCCCTGGCACTACCTCGGCGCCGAACGGGCCCGCGCCCGCCACGAACGCCGTACCGGGAAGCCCGCCAAGCACACCCTCGGCGAGAACCTCTTCGCCGTGCACATCGGCACCACCCTGCGGCAGGTCCGCGCCCGTGACGACGTCACCGTCGTCTCGGCGCGCTCCCGCTACTGGCCCTTCCTCGCGGAGGCCGTGACCAAGGCCCCGGGGCTGCGCGAGTTCGCCACCTGGAACCTCCTCCTCATCCTCCGGCGGTGTTCACCATGACGAGCACGGTCCAGGCTCCTCCCCCGGCAGCCGTCCGCCCCGCGGCAGGCGCCGCCGGCCCCCCGGAGGAGCCGCGCTCACGCCGGTGGCTGCTGGGGTTCTGGGCCGTGGTGTTCGTGCTGTTCCTGGCCGTGCACCCCGGCCGCGCGACCTTCGACACCAAGCTCGGGGTGTCGCAGGACCCCTGGCGGTTCCTCTCCGACCTGGGCGGGCTCTGGCACGACCGGGGCGGGTTCGGCGGCATCCAGGACCAGTACGTGGGCTACGCCTGGCCGATGCTGCCGTACTACGGGCTCGCCCGGCTGGTCCATCTGCCGGTGTGGCTGGCGGAGCGGCTGTGGCTGTCGGTCGTGGTGTCGGTGGCCTTCTGGGGCGCGCTGCGGCTGGCCGAGCGGCTGGGGACCGGCAGCCGCGCCTCCCGGCTGCTCGCGGCCCTGGCGTACGCGCTGTGGCCGGTGTTCACGGTGGTCGTCGGTTCGACCTCGGCGGCGGCGCTGCCCGGCGCCTTCCTGCCGTGGGTGCTGCTGCCGCTGGCCGACGAGCGCCACACCGCCCGGGTCGCGGCGCTGCGCTCGGCGCTGGTGGTGCCCTTCATGGGCGGGGTGAACGCGGCGGCCACCCTCGCCTCCCTGCTCCCCGTCGGGCTCTATCTGCTCACCCGGCCACGCGGGCCCCGGCAGCGCAAGCTGATCGGATGGTGGGTGCCGGGTGTGCTCCTCGCGACGGCCTGGTGGTGGATCGCGCTGCTGCTGCTCGGCGCGTACGGCGAGAACTTCCTGCCCTACATCGAGACCGCGCGGACGACGACGGCCACCATGTCGGCCACCGAGTCGCTGCGCGGCGCGGGCAACTGGGTGGCCTATCTGCACTTCGGGGAGGCCTGGCTGCCGGCCGGCTGGTCGGTCGCCTCCTCGGTGATCGTGATCGTCTGCTCGGCGCTCGCGGCGGGGCTCGGGCTCGCGGGCCTGGCCCGGCGGGACCTGCCCGAGCGCCGCTGGCTCGTGCTGACCGTGCTGTCCGTCGCCCTCATCACCCTTGCCGGGTACGGCGGTTCGCTCGGGGCGCCGTACCACGGCGTGGCCCAGGACTGGCTGGACGGCCTGCTCGTCCCGTTCCGCAACATCTACAAGTTCCAGACCGGGCTCGCGCTCGCCCTCGTCCTCGGCCTGGCCCATCTGGTCGGGGTCGCGGCGCAGCCCCGGGGTGCCCGGCCGGTGCGCGGCAGACGGTTCGCCCCGCTCGTCGCGGCGGTCCTCGTGCTGCCCGGACTCGCCTGGCCGTACCTCAACGGGTCGATCCTGCAACCGGGTTCGTTCCAGGAGCTGCCCCGCTACTGGCACACCACCGCCGACTGGCTGGAGAAGTACTCGCCCGACTCCCGGGCCCTCGTCGTCCCCGCCACCGCGCACGGCGTCTACAGCTGGGGCTCCCCCATCGACGAACCCCTCGACGTGCTGGCCGGCTCCCGCTGGGCGCAGCGCGACTACGTGCCCTTCGGCGCCCCGGGCAACCGGCGCGCCATGGACGCGGTCGAACAGGCCCTGCTGACCGGCGGCGACGTGCCGGGCCTCGCGGACTATCTGAGCCGGGCCGGCCTGTACTACGTCGTCGTCCGCAACGACCTCGACCCCGACCAGCTCGGCTATGTCCCGACGGCGACCGTGAAGCGGACGCTGGAGCAGTCCGGGTACCGGCGGGTCACCGGGTTCGGTCCCGTGACGACCGGCGGGCGGATCGCGAACCACACCCCGCTCCAGGTGGAGGGCCTGTACCCGAGGCAGCGCGCCGTGGAGATCTACGAGCCGGCCGACGCGTCGGTGCCCCGGCCCGGGCAGGCGGGGCTGAAGCCGATCGCGGACACCGCCGTCGTCTCCGGCGGCCCCGAGGCGCTGCTCCCGCTGGCCGCCGACCCGGCGATCCGGGGCCGGGCCGCCGTGCTGACCGGCGACGGCCATCCCGGTCTCGGCACGGCGGGCGTGCAGGTCGTCGGGGACGGGCTGCGGCGCGCCGACACCCGCTTCGGGCTGGTCGACGCGAACACCTCGTACACCTACACGCGCGACCAGCGCAACGACAGCGGCAGCGTGCAGGACCCGGGGCGCGCGCCGAGGCAGATCCTTCCGGCCGAGGGCATCGCGCACCAGACCGTCGCGGAACTGCGCGGCGCCCGGTCGGTCACCGCCTCGTCCACCGGCAACTGGCTGTTCCATCTGCCGCAGTACGACCCGGTGAACGCCTTCGACGGCGATCCGGACACCGCCTGGGCGGAGGGCTCGGCCGGGTCGGCGGACGGGCAGTGGCTGCGGATCGGCTTCGACGGCTCGGTGGACATGCCCGCGTCCTTCGACGTGATCCCGCTGCCGCAGGATGGGGTGCGCTCGGCGGCGACCCGGGTGCGGGTGGAGACCGAGAAGGGTTCCGTCTCCAGCTATCTGCTGCCCGACGGGAAGAAACAGTCCGTCAAGGCCCCTGCCGGGTCCACGAGTTGGCTGCGGATCACCATCACCGACTCCACCGCGCGGCGCGCCGGGCTCACCGGGGCCGGCTTCTCCGAGATCGACGTGCCCGGCGTGCGGGTCACCCGGCTGCTGCGGCTGCCCACGGACGCCTCCGGAGCCGACGCGTCCGCCGAGATCGTCTCCCTGCACCGCTCCACCGACCCGACCGGGCTGTCCCCGACGGGCACCGAGGCGGGCCTGCACCGCGTCTTCGCCACTTCGACGGCGGGCACGTACACCGTCGAGGCGAGCGCCGTACCCGTACCCGGCGCGGAACTCGACAAGCTGCTCTACGAGGTCGCGCCCGAGCAGCGGAACCGGATCACGGCGACGGCGGACTCGACGGCCCGGCTCGGGGCGGGGGTGTCCGCGCGCAACCTCACCGACGGCGACCTGACGACCGCCTGGATCGCGGGCTCCGATCCGACGATCCATCTGAGCTGGCCCGGCAAGCAGCCGGTCTCCTCGATCGTGCTCGCCCCGGCGGGGGGTCTGTCGGCCCGTCCGACCAAGGTCGAGATCAGCTCCCCGGACGGCGCGGCCGTCACCGGGGTGGACGAGAACGGCTGGGCCCGTTTCGACCCCATCACCACCGACCACCTCGACATCAAGATCACCGGCACGGCACGGGTCGTCGTCCACAACCCGGTCGCCGGCGCGGGCCTGCGGCTGCCGGTCGGCCTGACCGAGGCGTACGTCCCCGGCCTCGACCAGTACCGCACCCCGCAGCCCGCCGGCAGCCGCCCCTTCTCGCTGGCCTGCGGCAAGGGCCCGGTCGTGGCGGTCGACGGCACGCTCTACGAGACGAGCGCGAAGGGCACCGTACGGGACCTCGTGGAGCGCCGCGCCATCGACGTGACCCTCTGCCAGGAAGGGCGCGCGGGAAGCGAGTTGAGCCTTCCGGAGGGCTCGCACCGGGTCGAGGCGGGCGACGGGGGCCCGCTCGCCGTCACGGACGTGACCCTCACACGCGGCACCGTGGCGGAGGCCGGCACCACCGGGCGGGACCTGAAGATACGGGACTGGCTCGGCGACCGCCGCGAGGTGACCGTCGGCTCGGGCGCCGCCTCGTATCTGACGACGTACGAGAACTTCAACGACGGCTGGAAGGCCACCCTCGACGGCAAGGAACTGACGCCGGTCCGGCTCGACGGCTGGCAGCAGGGCTGGCGGATCCCGTCCGGCGCGGGCGGCACGGTCAAACTGTCGTACGAGCCCGCGACGGTCTACGAGGCCGGTCTGATCGCCGGCGGGGTCGGCGTCCTCGTCCTCGTGGGCCTGGTCCTGTGGCGCCGGCGGGCACCCAGCCCCGACGAGCCGCAGCCGTTGCCGCCCGCCCCCGGGATCTGGCTGGGCCTGGTCGCGCTCACCCTGGTCGGCATCGTGATCGCGGGCTTCCTCGCCCTGCTGGTCCCGGCCCTCGCCCTGCTCGCCCGGCGCCGGCACACGCTGCTCGTCCCGATCGCGTTCCTCGCCCTCGCCGGGGCCGGGATCGCCGCCGCGACCGGCGCGGGGTCGCCTCCCTCGGCGAACGAGGGGGCGTTCGGGGCTGCCGCCCAACTCCTCGCCCTGACCGGCCTGTTCGCGGGCCTGGTGAGTCTGGGCGAGTCCCGCGACCGGGCCGTCGCGGCGACCCCCTCCGGGCCACCCCCGGACCCCGACCAGACCCCGACCAACACCCTCCCCCGCCAGAACCCCGACGCGCCCGACGGCCTCGACGGGCCGCGCACCCTCCCGACCGGATTCCGGTCCCGCCGAGGACCGGACCTGAGGAAACGGAAGGCCGTCGACACCGGGGCCGACGGGCCACGGTCCGGCGAACCGGAGGCCGAGACGCGAAGGGCCGGGGAACGGGCGCCGGACCCGGAGACCTCCTCGACGCCGGTATCCGGGCCCACCGTGTCCGCGCGCGGGCCCGGAGCGGTGCGGGACGAGAGGGAGCCCGCGAAGGCGCGGAACGCGTTCCGTAGGCCGGGGTTCCGGACGGCACCGTCCGGAGAGCCCCGTAGCGACGAGGGGAAGGGACCGTCCTCATGACCACGGTGGACCATCCCGCACGCGGCACCGGCGATCCGGCCCGGCGGCCCGCGCGCGTTCCGTTCCCGGTGGTGGACGAGGTCTCCCGGCACTGCGTCCAGGAGGCCGAGCCGGAGACCGTCCACATCGAGGTCCATCTCCCGGGCCGGCTCGACCGCGAGCGCCTGACGGCCGCGTTCACCGAGGCGCTACGCCGCCATCCCCGCGTCCTGATGCGCGAGGCCCCGGGACGCTGGTACCGCCGCCGCTACGAGTGGGAGCTGACCCCGGACCCGGACACGCCCGTGGTGACCTTCACCCCGCCCGGCCGCGACGCCCTGCGGGCCGCGCGGACGCGGTGCCTGGAGGCGGCCCCGCCGCTGTCCTCTTCCCCGCCGCTGCGCCTGGAGGTGGTGGAGGGCGCGGGCCCGGCGGTGGGCAGCGAGGCGACGGACGCGGTGGGAGTGACGGGCCTCGGGCCCCGCTCCGCCGGGGGCGGCACGGGCTCCGCGCCGCCCGGGGTGCGTGGCTTGCCGCGGGACACGGCCGACTCGCCGCGGGCGGCGGACCGGTTGACGCCGGACGCCGACCCCGCGACGCGGGCGCCGGGCCCCGGGCGGGACGGTACGGCTGCCTCGACTCGGGCCCCGGAAGCCGGGCGGGGCGGCGCGGCTGCCTCGACTCGGGCGACGGAAACCAGGCCGGACGGCACGGCCGCCTCAACGCGGACGACGGAAACCGGGCCGGACGGCACGGACGCCTCAACGCGGACGACGGAAACCAGGCCGGACGGCACGGCCGCCTCAACGCGGACGACGGAAACCGGGCGGGACGGCACGGGAGGCACGGGCGGCGCGTACGAGCCCGGCGGGACCGGCACCCCGGGACACCTCGGCGCCACGGCCGCCGGAAGCGGCGGAAGCGGCGGTAGCGGCGCCGGGACGGGCGCCCACGGCGGAACCGGGTCGGGCGCCGACACCCGCACCGGCGCGGACACAGGACCCGAGACAGGCGCCCAGCCCGGGCCCGTGTCGGGCGTCCACACCGGGCCCGAGTCGGGCGCCCACCCCGGCACCGGGACCGGCACCGGCACCGATCCCGGAACGGAGACCGGCGTTGGAGCGGAGACCGGCACGGGAGCGGAGAGCGGCACCGGAGCGGAGACCGGCACCGGAACAGTGACCGGCACCGGAGCGGGGACCGGCGCCGGCACCGTCCTCTTTCTCACCATCAATCACACCGCCCTGGACGGTCCCGCCTGTCTTCGGGTGCTCGCCACCGCCGCGGAGTTGTACAGCGGGCGCGGCGAGACGCCGGCCGGGCCGCCCGTCCGGCCGCCGGACGCGCCGGAGCCCGGGAGTGGTGGCGCCCCGTCCGTGTGGGCGCCGCCCGCCAGGGTCGCGCCGGGTGCCCCGGAGACCACGCCGGGCAACGGGCTGCTCGTCACCGAACTCGCCGTGCCGCGCCGCCCGAAGGGCTCCCCCTACACGGTGAACGACCAGCTGATGGCCGCCACCGCGCTGACGATCGCCCACTGGAACCGTGAACACGGGGTGCGGCCAAGGCCGTTGCGCATCACCATGCCGGTGGACGACCGGCCGCGCGGTGCGGACATGCCGATCGGCAACGGGACCCGGCTGGTGGAGGTGACGTTCGCCCCCGGGGAGGTGGACGTCTCCCGGATGGGCGAGCTGCTGCGCCGCACGGCCACCCGCACCCGCGCCCTGAAGACCGCCGAACGCCCCCAACTCGGCCATGGCGCCGCCCTGTTGACGGCGCCCGTGGTGCCGGTGGCGTGGCGGGCGGCGGTCACCCGGGGACTGCGCCGGGCGGCCGGGCCCTGGACCTCGACCTGTCTGCTCAGCAACATCGGCCGCATCCCGTACACCCTCGACTTCGGCGAGGAGGCGGGCCGCGCGCACGCCGTCTGGTTATCGGCGCCGGCCCGCATGCCCCGGGGTCTGACCGTGACGACCGCGTCCACGGCGGGGCGGCTGCACGTCTCGCTGCGCTGGTCGCGCGCGCTGCTCGGGCACGGCGACGGAGCCCACCTCCGCGACCTGTTCGAGCGGTATCTGCACGCGACCGAGGAGACGGAGGCGAGCGGCCGATGACGACCCGCGCCCGGCAGGCGCAACCCGCCCCGCCGCCCTCGGCGTCACCCCAGCACCCGCGCGGGTTGCGGGACTTCTACGAGGACCCGGCCGTCCCGGTCGCCTCCGGCGCGGCGCGCGGTCTGCGCCAGGCGCGGATGCTGGCCGGGGCGCTCGGTCCGGCCGCCGGGGGTGCGCGGACCGTGCTCGACATCGGGTGCGGCGACGGCACCGCCGCGCAGGTCGCCGCCCCGTTGCTCGCCGGGCACCGGGTGATCGGCGTCGACTGGTCGCAGGACGCGCTGCGCCGGGCCCGTACCCGGCTCCCGTACGCGGTGCGGGGTGAACTCGCGGACGGCGGGCTGCCGTTCGCCTCCGCGTCGGCGGACGCGGTGGTGTTCAGCGAGGTGGTCGAGCACCTGGTGGACCCGGACTCGGCGTTGGACGAGATCCGCCGGGTGCTGCGCCCGGGCGGCCATCTGATGCTGTCCACGCCGAACCTGGCCGCCTGGTACAACCGCGCTCTGCTGCTCGCCGGGGTCCAGCCCGTCTTCTCCGAGGTGAGCCTGCGC
The DNA here is from genome assembly GCF_040703595.1 of Streptomyces sp. NPDC007084. NCBI lineage: Bacteria > Bacillati > Actinomycetota > Actinomycetes > Kitasatosporales > Streptomycetaceae > Streptomyces > Streptomyces sp. NPDC007084. The sequence continues at coordinate 28,439 of NZ_JBEYFY010000058.1, read as the reverse complement.
GCCGTGCACGGCCGGCCCGGGCGGGAGGTGGTGGGCCATCTGCGGCTCTACACGGCCCGCGCCCTGCGGGAGTTCGTCGCCGCGTCCGGTTTCGAGGTCGTCCGGCTGGCGGGCGCCCCCTTCCACGGCGTACCGCGCCCGCTGCGCCCGCTGGACCGGCTGGCCTGCGCGGCGCCGTCGCTGTCCTCGATCCTGCTGCTGCACGCGCGAAGGACGTAGCCATGTGGTGGGGAGTGCTCGCGGCCCTGTTCGCGAACGTGCTGTACAGCACCGGATTCGTGCTGGAGAAGCGGGCGTTGGGGAAGCTGCCCGAGGTGGACTTCCGGCGTCCCGCGCGGCTGCTGCGGCTGGTGCTCGGCAGCCCGCTGTGGCTCGGCGGCTCCCTCGCGCTCGCCTCCGGTTTCGCCGCGCAGCTCGTCGTGTACCGCACGCTGCCGATCGCCGCCGCCCAGGGCATCTTCGTCTCCGGGCTCGTCCTGCTCGTGCTGCTGTCCTCCCGGCTGCTCGGCGAGGAGACGACGGGCCGGGAACGGTACGCGCTCGGCGCGATCCTGCCGGCCCTGCTGATGGTCGTGCTGTCGCTGCGCGAGGGCGCGGACACCGTCGGCGGCGGCGCCCCGGCCCCGCTGGTCCTCACCGTGTGCCTGCCCTCGCTCGCCCTCGGCGTATGGCTGTACGGGCGGGCCGAACAGCGCTCGCGCGACCCGCGCCGCGCGGCCCCCAGCGGCGTCGGCTACGGGGTGGCGGTGGGCCTGCTGTACGGGGTGAGTTCGCTGGCCGTCAAGGGCGTGTCGAGCCGGCTGTCGGCCCACGACCCGGCGGGCGCGGTGGCGGGGCTGCTGCGCTCCCCGTACCCGTACCTTCTGCTGTTCACCGGCGCGTTCGGCCTGGTCATGTCGCAGGCGGCGCTCCAGCGCTGCCGGGCCTCGCTGATCGTGCCGGTCTGCACGACCGTGAGCTGTCTGTTCACGGCGGTGCTCGGCACGCTCACCTTCGGCGAGGCGCTGCCGCACGACCCGGTCCGGCTCACGCTGCGGCTGGCCGGCACCGTCCTCGCGGTCGCCGTCCTGCTCGCCATGCCCAAGCAGGACGGGGCACCGCAACCCTCCCTCGGTGCCAAGGAGCTGACACCCCCATGAACCCCGACGACCCCCTGCTGGAGATCCTCGCCTGCCCGCTCGACAAGGGGCCCCTGCACCTGCTTCCGCCGGACGAGGCGGGGCAGTTGGAGGAGACGCTGTACAACCCGCGGCTGCGCCGCCGCTATCCGGTCGTGGACGGCATCCCGCAACTGCTGCCGTCCTCCGGGCGGCAGGTGACCGAGGACGAACACCGGGAACTCCTGAAACGGATCGCCCCGTGAACCGGCCCGCCGACGGCCCAGCGCACCGGACCCTCGCCGCGCGCGTCGCCCCCTTCGTGCCCACCCGGCTGGTGGCCGCCGCCGCCCGGTTCGTCTACCCGCGCTTCGAACCGGAGCTGGCCCGGCTCGCCGACCTGTGCCCGGCGGACTGCGGCACGGCGGTGGACGTCGGCGGCTGGTACGGCCCCTGGACGCACCGCCTCGCCGGGCGGGCCCGCCGCGTGGTGACCGTGGAGCCCGTACCGCACCTGGCCCGGCTGCTCGCCTCCGGCGCCCCCGGCAACGTACGCGTGGTCGCGGCCGCCGCCTCCGACCACCGGGGCACCGCCCGGCTCTGGCTGCCCGCCGGCGACGCGGGCGACCGCGGGGTGTCCTCGCTGGTCCGCCGGGACATCCACGCCCGCGCCCTTCAGGTGCCCTGCCTCACCCTCGACAGCCTGGACCTGCGGGACGTCGGTTTCGTGAAGATCGACGTGGACGGCAACGAACCGGCCGTGCTGCGCGGCGCCCGCACCCTGCTGGCCCGCGACCGCCCCGCCCTCTTCGTCGAGCTGGAGTCCCGTATCCAGCCCGTCGCCCCGGTCGTCGAACAACTCACCGGACTCGGCTACGCGGGCTGGGTGCTGCCCGGCGAGAGCTGGCTGCCGCTCGCCTCCTTCCCCCTGGAGGAGCACCAGGCGCGCACCGCGTACGTCGTCGGGCAGGGGCTGCTGCGCCGGGTGCTGCCGCCGCGCGGACCCCGGTACGTCAACTCGGTGCTGTTCCTGCCGGACGGCCGCCGCCCCGGCGAGGACCGGGTGCGCGACCATGGACCGTATGCCGGAACGACGCCCGACCACCCCGTTCACCCCGCTCGACTTCCAGCTGGTCCTGCTGCGCCGCATGGCCGACCACCAGCCTGACCTGGTCGAGGACGCCCGGCACACGCTCGGCGTGTCCATCGCCGACATGCGCGAGGCGAACCGGCGCTGGCAGGCGATGCTGCGCGCGCCCCGGCAGCGGTCCGCGGCCTCCCGCTACCGCTCGGTCCTCGGCACCCCGGAGTCGGCGCAGGAACGCCGGATCGGCGACCTGGTCTGCGAGGCGCTGCGCTGGCCGGTGCCGCTGTGGCCCACGCTGCGCTTCGAGGTCCTGGTCACCGGGAACGGCGCCGCCTGGAACGAGTGGCTGGTCCGCGCCCCCGGCGCCGCCGCCCCCGAGCCGACCACCCTGGACGATCTGGCGCCCTGGTCCTGCACGGTGGACGAGGTGGCCCGCGCCTTCGCCCCCGCCCGCCCCCTGGAGGGCACCGCCCCGACCCGCTGGGGCCTGGCCTTCACGGCCCCCGACGCCTCGGGCGTACGGCAGCGGTGCGCGGCGGAGTTCACCTGGGGGCTGCTGCAACGGGTGGCCGTGCGGGGGCCGGCGCCCGGGCCGGCGGCGTAGGCCCTGCCGTCAGATCCCCGCCTGACTGCCGGGCGAACGACGGGGACTTGACGACGGGGACTTGAGGGCGGGACCTGGGCGTGTTGCCCGCCGTGAGCGGCCTCGTCTCGCTACCGAGGACCGGCCGCCTTGAGGATCTCGTCCACGACGACCGGCAGCGACTCGGGGTGCAGGAACAGGAAGAGGTTCGGCTCGACGAGTTCCAGCTCCATCACCAGGGGCTGCCCGTCGTCCCCGTCGACCAGGTCCACGCGCGCGTAGAGCAGCGCGTCCGCGCCGCCCGGCACGGCGGCCAACGCCCTTTCGGCGACCGCCTGTTCGGCCGCCGTGGGCTCCCAGGGCTCCAGCCGGGGGTGCGCGGTCTTGGCCCCGTCGTAGGGGGTGCCGGGCTCCAGGACCGCCCCCTTGCGGCTGGCGTGCAGCAGCCGTCCGCCGAAGAACTGCAGCGCCCGCTCGCCCCGGACGTCGATGTTCGCCAGATACGGCTGGACCATCGCGGTCAGCCCCTCGGCGTGCATACGGGCGAGCTGCGCGAGCGCCGTCTCGCGCTCCTTGCGCGTGTACCGGGCGGCGTAGCGCGCGCCCGCCCCCGCGGCCGGCTTCACGACGAACTCGCCCTCGCCCTCGCCCTCGCCCTCGCCCTCGCCGGGCAGCTCGACCGGGTCGCCCGGCGCGACGTACCGGGTCGGCACGACCGGGACACCCGCCCGCGCGAGGTCTTCGAGGTAGCGCTTGTCGGTGTTCCAGCGCACGACCGGCGCCGGGTTCAGCAGCCGGGTCACCCCGGCGCAGCGCTCGGCCCACTCCACGAACTCGGCGAGGCGCCAGCTGTAGTCCCAGGTCGACCTGATGAGCACGAGGTCGAAGCCGGACCAGTCGGTGCCGGGGTCGTCCCAGTGCGCGACGGCCGCCTCGGCCCCGGCGTCCGCGAGGGCCCGCCGCAGCACGGCCAGGTCCCGGTCGACGGTGGGCTCCTCGCCCGGGTCGTACGTGACGAGTGCGATACGGGCCACGACGGCTCCCTCCTCGTACGACACCCGCGTACGGCCATGGAGGCGCCCGCCCTGCGCGCGCCACCTCGGGACGATCCCGCCGCAGGCTAACAACCGGCCGCGCCGCCGGGCCAGGCGGATTCGCTCCCGCGTGACCCGCGCGGGTCAGTCCTGGGGGCCGTAGCCGAGCGAGGCGCGGATGGCGCGGCCGACCGGGTCCGCCGGGCCCCGGCCGCCGGGGCGGGACAGCCACGAGCGGAACACGCTCGCCAGGTGCAGCCCGAACTCCTCCGCCTCCGCCTCGTCCGCCTGCCGTGAGCCGTCGCGGGCGGCGACGGAGAGGGCGAACTCGCGCCGGGGCACCGGGCCCGCCGCGGTGCGCCAGTCGGGGCGGCCGGAGAGCGCGGCGCGCGCGACGGCGGCGGCGCCGTCCACGTGGTGGTCGCGGTGGCCCTCCTTCATGTGCCACAGCTCGTGGCCGAGGATGACGAGCTGCTGCACCGTCTCGGCGCGCTCCTCCACGACGACCAGGTCGAAGTCGGTGAACTCCAGCCACAGGCCGGTCACTTCGATCTCGTCGGGGAACCGCTCGAACCGGAGCTGCACGGGACGCCCGGACCGCCGTCTGCTCATCTCCTCGCACAGGGCCAGCGCCAACTCCCGTACGTCGACCGGCACATCGACGCGGCGGCGGAGCACCCGGCCCAGTTCCACCGCGAGCGCCCGGGTCTCGGAGCGGGCGGCGCGCGGGCGCAGCCCGGTCAGCAGCCTTCCGACGGGGCCCGTCGGCTTCGTCATCGGTCCGCCGCCCGTCCGCCCCGCCGTCCGCCCGCCCATCCGCCCGTCGGTCCGGCCGCCCGGGCGTCAGGTGCCGGCCCGGCCGCCCGTACCGCCCCGGCGCGCTCCTCGGGCGGAGCCGTCCGGGTCGAGGGGGCGCGCGGGGCGGGGACGTCGTCCCGGTCCGGGCCCTGCCCGGCGGTCGGCGCGTCGAGGCGGTCGCGGGTCTCGGGACGGGGTGACGGGGACTGACTCACCAAAGGGCTCCCGGCAGTTGACTCATCAAGTTGTCAGCCAGGCCGACACTACGGGGCCCGGTCCCTCGGCGCCACGGTTCCCGGACGATCGTCCGCGCATTCCGGATGATCGTCACGGTGTCCGCACCCGCCCTCCACGTCGCCGACGCGGACCGGCGGCGGAGGGCGACGACGGCGGCGGACGGTGGCGGCGGACGATGACGGCGGCGGCGGACGGTGACGGCGGCGGCGGAGGGCGGCAGCGGACCGGTGGCCGCCCGTCGGCCGACCCGTGGCCGACCGGTGGCCGACCGGTGGCCGCCCGTCGGCCGAGTCGTGGCCGTCCGTCGGCCCAGTCGTGGGCGTCCGTCGGCCGTCCGTCCGCCCGTCGGCCGGCCCTGGCCGAGTCGCGGCCGGGCCGCCCGGCGCGGGAGCCCCATCGTGTAGGAAGAGGCTGTCCGTCCCGGTGAAGCCTCACGGCATTCTCACGGCAAGGAGTACTCGTGTTCTCCCTCTTCCCGGCCCTGGTGAGCGGCTCGGTCGCGGACCGGTCCGCGCTGCGCTTCGGCGACCGGTCCCTGACGTACGCGGAACTCGCCGCCTCGGCGGGGGCGCTGGCCGCGCGGCTCGACGGGGCGGGGCGGGTCGCCGTGTGGGCGACCCCCACCCTGGAGACCGCCGTCGGGGTCGTCGCCGCGCTGCTCGCCGGCGTACCGGCCGTCCCGCTCAACCCGAAGTCGGGTGACGCGGAACTCGGGCACATCCTCGGCGACAGCGCCCCGTCCCTGGTGCTCGCCGCTCCGGGCGAGACCCTGCCCGGACCGCTGGCGGCCCTGCCCCGGATCGACGTCGAGGTCCCCGGCCCCCGGAGCGCCGACGCCTCCGCGGGCCCGCCCCCCTCGCTCCCCGCCGACGCGGCCGTGGGCACCGACCCCGGCGCCTACGCGTCCGGCGGTCCGGTCACCGACCCCGGCGCCTACGCGTCCGGCGGCCCGGTCACCGACCCCACCGCTCCCGCCCTCGTCGTGTACACCTCCGGGACCACGGGCCCGCCCAAGGGCGCCGTCATCCCGCGCCGGGCGGTCGCCGCCACGCTGGACGCGCTCGCCCACGCCTGGCGGTGGACCGGCGACGACGTGCTCGTGCACGCGCTGCCGCTGTTCCACGTGCACGGGCTGATCCTCGGTGTCCTCGGCCCGCTGCGGCGCGGCGGTTCGGTACGGCACCTCGGCCGGTTCGGCACCGAGGGCGTGGCCCGGGAGCTGAACGCGGGCGCGACCATGCTGTTCGGGGTGCCGACGATGTACCACCGGCTGGCCGAGGAACTCGACGGGAACCCGGAGCTGGCGGCGGCGCTCGGCCGGGCGCGGCTGCTCGTGTCGGGCTCGGCCGCGCTGCCGCTGCACGACCACGAGCGGATCACGGCCGCGACGGGCCGCCGGGTCGTCGAGCGGTACGGGATGACGGAGACCCTGATGAACACCAGTGTGCGCGCGGACGCGGAGGGCCGCCCCGGCACGGTGGGCGTGCCGCTGCCCGGTGTCGGACTGCGGCTGGTCGAGGAGGACGGGACGGTGATCGCCGGGTACGAGGCCGACGGCACCCCCACCGGCGCGTACGACGGGGTGAGCGTGGGCGAGATCCAGGTGCGCGGGCCGAACCTGTTCACCGAGTACCTGCACCGGCCCGACGCGACGGCCGCCGCCCACACCGCGGACGGCTGGTTCCGCACCGGCGACATGGCGGTCCTCGATCCCGACGGCGCCGTCCGGATCGTCGGCCGCAAGGCCACCGACCTGATCAAGAGCGGCGGTTACAAGATCGGCGCGGGTGAGATCGAGAACGCGCTCCTGGACCATCCCGGGGTGCGCGAGGCCGCCGTCGCCGCGGAGCCGGACGCCGACCTCGGGGAGCGGGTCGCCGCCTGGATCGTGCCCGCCGACCCGGACCGGCCGCCGGGCGCCGAGGAGCTGGCCGATCACGTGGCCCGCAGGCTGGCGCCGCACAAACGGCCGCGCACGGTGCGGTTCCTGGACGCGCTGCCCCGCAACGACATGGGCAAGATCCTCAAGCGGGAGCTGCCCCGTGACTGACCGTTTCCCGGCCCGCGAGGCCATCGCCCAGGTCACCGACAGTTTCGCCGAACTCCCCGCGCCCGAGGGGAAGTCCGGCCCGGACGGCCCGCTGGGCTGGGAGGGCTACGACGCGGCGCGGGAGCGGGCCGCCGGGCGCACCGGCGAGGAGGAGTCCGTGGTCTGCGGCACGGCGACGTTCGGGACGGCGAGCTTCGGCACGACGACCGACGGCCGGGAGCCGCTCGGCCCGGTCACCGCCGTCCTCGTCGCCTTCGAGTTCGGCTTCCTCGGCGGTTCCCTCGGCGAACGCACCGGCGCCCGCCTGGAGGCCGCGCACGCGCACGCCCGCGCCCATGGGCTGCCCGTCGTCTCGCTCGTCGCCACCGGCGGCAGCCGGATGCAGGAGGGGATGGTCGCGCTGACCCAGCTCCAGCGCGTGGCACGGCAGTCGGAGCTGACCCGGGAGGCGGGCCTGCCGCAGATCGCCGTGGTGCGGGATCCGACGACGGGCGGCGGCTGGGCCACGCTCGGCGCGGGCGCCGACATCACGTTGGCGCTGCCCGGGGCGCAGGTCGCCTTCGCCGGCTCCCGGGTGCGTCCGCCCGACGCGGACCCGGCCGCGTACACGGCCGAGGCGCAGCTCGCCGCCGGGTCGGTCGACGCGCTCGTCCCGCGCGAGCTGCTGCGCGAGACGCTCGCCCTGTGGCTCGACCTGCTCGCCACGCCGTCCGCCGAACCGGCGCCGGTACCGCCCGCGTTGGGCGCCACCGAGCCGCCCGGCACCGGCTGGGAGGCCGTGCGGCGCGCCCGCGACGCCGGGCGGCCCCGCGCGGACGCCTATCTGGACGCGTACTTCACCCGCCGGGCGACGATCGGCGGCGACCGCTGCGGCGGCACCGACGAGGGCATGGTGTGCGGGTTCGGCCGTACCCGTGAGGGGCGTACGGTCGCGTTCGCCGCCCAGCGCGGCACGGCGACCCGTCCCGCCGGGTACCGCGCCGCGGCCCGGCTGGTGCGGCTCGCGGGCCGGCTCGGCATCCCGGTGCTGACGCTGGTGGACACCCCGGGGGCGGCGAACGAAGCGGAGGCGGAGCGGCAGGGGGCGGGTCCGGCGATCGCGGACCTGTTCGCGGCGGTGGCCTCGGCGCGGACGCCGGTCACCACGCTGGTGATCGGAGAGGGCGGTTCGGGCGGGGCGCTGGCCCTGGCGGCGCCCGGCAACACATGGGCCACGCCGGACAGTTACTTCTCCGTCATCGCCCCGGAGGCGGCGGCCGCGATCCTGAAGCGGCCCGCCGACGAGGTCCGCGCGACCGCCGATCAGCTCCGCGTCCGGCCGCAGGACCTGCTGGACCTCGGCGTGATCCGGGGCATCGCGGAACCGTTCCGAGGGTGAGGGGGGAAGACGGCCGCCGGTTCCCCCCTCCCAAGGGGAACCGGCGGCCGCCGGTCAGCGCACGCCCACCGCGCGGATGATCTCCTGGGTGACCGTGCCGCCCTGGTCGTCCCGGGCGGAGGCTCTCAGCGAGATGAAGCCGGCGCCGCGCGGGACGGCCAACAGGCCCTTCCAGGAGGCCCGGTGGCCGAGGAGCGGCACCGTCTTCCAGGTCTTCCCGTCGTCGTAGGACACCTCCAGCTTCCCGGCGCCGATGGTGCCGGTGTCCGGGGCGCCCTTCACGTACTCGGCGGACAGGCCCACCGGGACGAGCCCGTGCCGGACGTCACCCTTGAGGTCGGTGTCGATGTCGAAACCGAGGTTGAGGAGCGGCAGGAAGGTGGAGCGGTCCTCGGGGGTGGCCGCCGAGCGGACGGTCCACGCGGTGTGCCCCTTGGTGGCGAGCTTCCAGCGCGCCGGGTCGAGGGCGGTGTCCGTGACGACCTGGTAGGTGTGCTCGTCGGCGGGCGCGTCCCACACGTACCCGGCGGAGCTGGTGCCCCGGTCGACGAGGACGCCGTCCTGGTAGACCGAGGTGGTCTGGGTCATGCCGGACTCCTCGCTCCACACGTCGCCGAAGCCGGTGTGGTCGGGCCCGGAGTCGCCCCAGCCGGGGGTGTTGAACTGGATCTGGTTGCCGCTGCGCTGCTGGCCCCAGCCGAGGCCGGTGCCGAGCCAGGGGTGCCAGACCGGCTTGAACCAGTCGAGGGTGGCGCGGCTGCCGCCCTTGTAGGGGACGAGCCCGCTGCGTTCCTCCAGTGTGCCGTCCCCGACGAAGGAGGACTCCGCCCAGGTCTGGCCGGGGCCGGTGGACACGTAGTCGGTGCGCTCGGCCGGGTAGTCGATCCGTTCCTGGAAGCCGAGGCCGATGGGGAAGGGCGCGGCGATCGAGTAGCGGAACTCGCTGCCCGCGACGGGCTTCACGGCGTGGAACCGGGCGTCGAGGACGGCCAGTTCACCCCGGCCGGGCCGGTAGGCGAGACCGCGGTCGGGGATCGCGTCGGCATAGCCCCGCGAAAGGTCGTACACGTAGGGCGTGTTGCGGGTGCCGGTCATGTCGACGGTCCGCGAGGAGCGCAGCCGCGCCGCGTCGGCGGTGTTCACGGTGGCGATCTGGAGCGGCCGGTCTGTGTAGTCGTCGGTGCCGAACCAGGCGTTGAGGCGGCCTCGCCCGCCGTCGGTGACGAACAGCGCCTTGGCGCCCGCGTCCTGGGCCGCCTGGGCGAGCGCGGCCGGGTCGGCGCCGGCGGCGAGGGTGGCGAGGACCGCCTTGCCGCGCACCCCGGTGAAGGGTCCGGTGCCGACGTCGACGAGGGGCAGCCGGCTACGGCCCTCGATGAGGGTGCCGCCGGGCTGGGCGAGCGCGTCCTCGACGCCCTTCACCTCGACGAGCGGCTTCCCGAGGCGCCACACGGTCCGGTAGGCGAAGCCGCCCTCGGTGACCTTGCGGGTCGGGGCCGCGAAGACGCTGTCGTACATCAGAGGCACCTGCACCGCGCCGAACAGGTCGGAGCCGCCGGCGGTGCGGTCGTACTCCATGATGAGCTGCCGGGTCGCGGTGCGCCGGTCCACCTGGGCGGAGATCTCGCGCAGCGTCCGCCCGTCCAGGGTGACCTCGCGGTCCCGGTCGAGGGTGATCTCGGGGGCGGCGAGGAAGCCGAGGCCGAGCGAGTCGGCGCCGTGGCTGCCGCGCACGTCGAGGAACGACGTCAGGCCGTACGTGCCCGGGGCGAGCCGCAGCTTCACGGTGCCGGACTCGCCCACGGACGCCGGGTAGGGGTCGGCGTCCGGGGCGAACCGCTGCACCGCGAGGTCGGCGGCGGCGGGCCTGCCGTCCCGGTCCTTGACGTGCACGGTGAGCGTGTACCGCTCCTCCTCTTTGACCAGTCCGAACGCGGTGTGCGCGACCGGCGTGCCGTCGGCGGAGGCGACGATCTGCCCGGAGGTGTCGCCGACCGGCGCCTTCGTTCCGTCGCCGGTGACCGTGGTGGCGGCGGTGCCGTGCGCGGGCACCGTCAGGGTGGTGTCGGCGAGGGTGACGACACCCTCGCCGGCCCCCTCGGCGGCGAGCGTCAGCCGCACCGCCGCGTCGGAGGAGTTGGTGTAGGTCAGCGTCTTGGTGACCGGCTTGTCGTCGTCGTAGGGCCAGGCGTGGAAGCCGAGGTCGGCGCTGCCGGTGGCGGTGATCCGCGCGCCGGTCGCGTCCGGGACGCTCACCCGGCCCGCGCCCAACTGGTAGACGGAGGCGTCGAGCCGCTTCGACGTGGACATCAGCGCGTCCTTGAGCTGCGCGCCGGTCCAGTCGGGGTGCTTCTGGGCGAGCAGCGCGGCCACGCCCGCCACATGCGGGGTCGCCATCGACGTACCGCTCATGGCCGTGTACGGGCCGCTGCCGTCCACCAGGGTCGAGCGGGCGGCGAGGATGTCGACGCCGGGGGCGGACAGGTCGGGCTTGAGGGCGTTGTCGCCGTAGCGGGGGCCCGCGCTGGTGAAGTAGGCGGCCTCGTCGGCGGAGTCGACGGCGCCGATGGTCAGCGCGGAGTCGGCGGCGCCGGGCGAGCCGATGGAGGAGCGGGCGCCGGTGTTGCCGGCGGCGATGACGAAGAGGGCGCCGGTCTCCCGGGAGAGGCTGTCGACGGCCAGGGCCATCGGGTCGGTGCCGTCACTGGCCTCGGTCGAGCCGAGGCTCATCGAGATCACCTTGGCGCGCACGTCGCGGGCGGCCCACTCCATGCCGGCGATGATCTGCGAGTCGCTGCCGGAGCCCTCGTCGCTGAGCACCTTGCCGACGGCGAGCGTGGTGTCGGGGGCGACGCCCTTCTCCTTGCCGTCGGAGGCGGCGCCGCTGCCGCCGACGGTGGAGGTGACGTGCGTGCCGTGCCCGTTGCGGTCGGCGACCTCCTGCCCGTCGATGAAGCTCTTGGTCCGCGTGACCCGGCCGGCCAGATCGGGGTGACTCGTGTCGACGCCGGTGTCGAGGACGGCGACGGTCACGCCCTTGCCGGTGAGCCCGGCCTGCCAGGCCTCGGGGGTGCCGATCTGCGCGTTGCTCTCGGCCATGTCGGCCTTGACGCGTCCGTCGAGCCAGACCTTGCCGATGCCGTCCTGGCGGGTCACCGCCTTCCAGAACGTCCGGCCCTTGTCGGCCTCCACGGCGGCGCCCCGGATGCTGGGCAGCGCCCTGGTCCGCTCGGCCCCGGCGGGGATCGCGGCCCGCGCCTTCGCGTCGTAGGTGACGATCAGCGGCAGCTCGTCGGTCTTGCGGTCGGTGAGCCCCTGGCGTATCAGCTCGCTCACGTCGAACAGCCGCCGGTCGAGGGTGCCCGCCCGCAGATACGGCAGCGCCTCGTCGGGTACGACGGTGACGGCGCCGTTCGCCACCTGGGTGCGGACCGCTCCGGTGGCGCCCCGGGGCCGTGCCACGGACACCGTCTTCTTGCCGCCGCCGACGTCGGTGACGGTCACCTTGTCGCCGGTCACGAGGGTGACGGTCTGCGCCGCCGCGGCGGCCCGCGCGGGGGCCGGGCCGCCGGTGCCGCCTGCCGCCGGGGCGTCGAGGGCGCCCGCGCGTCCCATGGGGAGCAGGGCGAGCACGAGCCCGGCCGACAGCAGCGCCGCCGGACGTCTCGCTGGTCCTCTGGTCATCGGTGCCCTCTCTTCGTCGCCGTACCGCGCCGGACGGGGGGTGGTGCCCGGGGCTTGCGAAGAGTGTCGGGGGGCTTGTGTTGCGGGGGTGTTGACGGGACCTGGCGGGAAGGCGCCCTGGCGGCTTCCCGCCAGGACAGGCCGGTACGAGGGGCAGAAACGGGACAGAGCTTGGGGGGCGGGGGGCAGTCCCTTCGAGGTCGGGGGCTGCCCCGGGGGCCGAGGCCGGCGGGCGGCGCGGGCGCCGGTGAGGTGTCACCGGCGGCGGGTGGACGTCACGTCGGCCGGTGGACCACACCGACGACACAGACGACACAGGTGGCAAGTGAATGTCACCAGTGGCAGGTGAATGTCACCGGTGGCCGGTGGTCGGTGGACGTCAGCGGTGACCGGTGGCCGTCAGCGGGCTGTGGCCGATGCCCGGCCGTCAGCGGGCTGAGGCGGGTGCCCGGTCGGTCCCGGTGACGGGTTGTCACGTGGGCCGACGCGACCGGCCCGGTTCCCGGCCGCCGCGACCACGCGTCTTCCCTGACGAGCCGTCACCCACCCGCCCCGCTCGGCGCGCTCCCCGGACGCCCCCGCCCCGCCCCGCCACCGGAGCCGTACGTGCGAGCCGGACGCGTACGAGGCCCACCCGGCGGCCAACCGAACAGCCACCCCCGTCCCTTGTACGGCCCCCTTGTACGGCCGCCCCGTAAACCCGTAAGACCACCCGTCCAGCGGCACCCCGCCCGGCCCCCCACAAAGGGCGGCCGGCGCCCGGGGCGCCGAGGATGCGAGGAGAGGACCGCCGCCCGGCGGAGCCCCACACGGTCTGCGCTCTCGGGAGGACCTGCCATGACCGCCAGTCTGGAGCAGTTGCGCCGCTGCCACTTCGCCGTCGACCTGGGCGCCGCGAGGACCCGGGTGTACGTGAAGGGCGCGGGTCTGGTCGTCGACCAGCCGAGCGTCGCGGCGATCAACACGAAGACGGGCGCGCTGATCGCGGTCGGCGAGTTCGCGGAGAAGATGACGGGCCGTACGCCCGACTACATCCGGGTCGTGCGCCCGGTGTCCGGCGGGACCGTGGTCGACATCGACATGGCCCAGCGGATGCTGCGTCACCTCCTGGGCGACAAGGTCCGCCGCGCGCTGCGCCGCAAGCCCCGGCTGCGGGCGGCGGCCTGCACCCCGCACGACGCCGACCCGCTGGCGCAGCGTGCCGCGATCGAGACGCTGGTCGGGCTGGGGGCCCGGCGGGTCGAGCTGGTGGACACGCTGATCGCCGCCGCGGTCGGCTGCGGACTGCCCGTCGAACGCCCCGAGGCCACCATGATCATGGTGTGCGGGGCGGCGGCCACCCAGCTCGCCGTGCTGTCGCTGGGGTCGATCGTGACGGCCGAGCGCATTCCGGTGGGCGGCGAGGCAGTCGACCACGCGATCGTCCAGCACCTGCGCCACCAGCACGAGTTGATGCTGCCGAGCCAGGCCGTACGGCCCTTGCAGCTCGCCCTCTCCGGCAACGGACTCACCCCGCACGGGCCGGCCCTCACCGAGATCCACGGGCGGGACGTCGCCACCGGCCTCGCCCGTTCCGTACAGGTCGACACCGCCGCCGTGCGCGACGCGATCCAGACGCCGCTGACGGCCGTGCTCGACGGCATCGGCAAGGTGCTGCGCTCCTGCCCGCCCGACCTGGTGGCCGACCTCGCCGACCGGGGGATCATGATGGTCGGCGGCAGCGCGCTGCTCCCCGGCCTGGACCAGATGCTGCGGCAGGCCACGGGCATGCCGGTGCACATCGCCGAACGGCCGGACGTGTGCGCGGTCCAGGGGCTCGGCTACATGCTGGAGGGCAAGATCGAGCCGCTGGTCCTGGACCCGCTGGCCGGCTGAGGCAGCGGCGCTCCCGGGGTCTCGGATGACCGGTCCCGCTCACGTACCCGGCGGCGGGTCCGATCCGCTTCCCGACGGCGGGTCCGATCCGCTTCCCGGCCTGCCGCCCCTGCTCGAAGCGGTCCTGCGGGTCGGCACCGACCTCGAACTGCGCGCCACGCTCCAGCGGATCGTGGACGCGGCGGCGGAACTGACCGGCGCGCGGTACGCGACCCTCGGCACCCCGGACCCGTCCCGCGACGGCGAGGTGCACATCCACACCACGTCCTCACCCGGCTCACCCCCGGCCCAGGACACAGCGCCCGATGACCCGCCGCCCGGCATCGGCCCCCTCTCCGCCCCCGGCGCCCGCCTCGACGTCCCCCTCCGGGTCGGCGACGAGGTGTTCGGCAACCTCCGGCTCGCGGACCGGGCCGGCGGGCCGTTCGGCCGGGACGACGAGCAGGTGGTGCGGCTGCTCGCCGCGCAGGCCGGGATCGCCATCGCCAACGCCCGGCTGTACGAGTCGGCCCGGCAGCGGGAGCGCTGGATCGAAGGGGCCGCCGCCGTCACCACGGCCCTGCTCACCGGGGAGAGCGCGGACGACGCGCTGCTGACGGTCGCCGAGCGGGCCCGGCTCCTCGCGGGCGCGGCGGCGGGCGTGATCCTCCAGCCCACCCCACAGGGCGGCATGGAGATCGTGGCCGCCTCCGCGCACCGGGACCCGGACTGCATCGTCGGCACCACGATCGCCCCCGGCAGCCCGGTCCTCGAACAACTCTTCGGCGGGGAGCCGGTGTTCATCGACGACTCGGCGACCGACCCGCGCATGACGACGCCGGTACGGTCCCGGTTCGGGCCGAGCATGATGCTGCCGCTCCAGACCGAGGGCCGGCTCATCGGCACGCTGGCCCTGCCCCGGGCGCGGGGCGACCGCCCGTACAGCGGGGTCGAACGGCTGCTGGCCACCCAGTTCGCCTCGCAGGCCGCGCTCGCCCTGGTCCTCGCCGGTGCCCGGCACAGCCGGGAACGGCTCGCGGTCTACGAGGACCGCGACCGTATCGCCCGCGACCTGCACGATCTGGTCGTCCAGCGCCTGTTCGCGACCGGCATGATGCTGGAGTCCACACTCCGCCGGAGCCGCGCCGACGAGACGGGGGCGGCGGATGCGGCGGATGCGGCTGGGGCAGCCTCCGGAGCTGGGGACGGCGGGGGCGAGACCGGCAACGGCGGCCCTGGCGACGGGAACGGCGACGGCAACACCGACACCGGCACCGGCACCGACGGCGATGGCGATGGTGAAGAGGCCGTCCGGGTCACGCTCGGGCACGCCGTGGACGAGTTGCAGTCCACCATCCAGGAGGTCCGCACCGCGATCTTCGCCCTCCAGCAGCCGCCCGCCGACGCGCCGGCCACCTTCCGGGGCAAGGTGCTGCGCGAGACGGCGGGCGCGGGAGCGGTGCTCGGGTTCCAGCCGTCCGCCCGGTTCACCGGCCCGGTCGAGGACCGGGTCCCGGAGCCGGTCGCCGGACATCTCGTCGCCGCCCTGCGCCGCGCCCTGGCCGCCGCCTCCCGGCGCGCCGGGATCTCCCGGATCGAGGTCGCCGTCGACGCCACGGTCACCCTGCCGGACGGCCGGCCCGCCGTGCGGCTCACCGTCCGGGACGACGCCCCGCGAGCCGGCGGCGCCCCGGACACCCCGTTCACCTGGCAGTCACCCCTGTGAGAACCCGGCACCCGCCGAACTGACGTCTCCCCCGCCGGCCCCGTGCCGGCACCACCGATGGGGATTCATCCGGCCGGCCGCGCTCCCATTGCGTAAATCACCCCGGGAGACTAAGTCTTGAATCGCGGAAGTATAGGCCGGGCGTTGCATCCGACTGGTACTCTCCGCCCGATAGCAGCCCCTCAAGCGAAAAGACCTCACATGAACCTTCCGGTGACGCAGGCGCCGCACCACACCGCCTCTTCCAGGCCGATGCGCCGGCCGCACACCCCCCTGTCGGCGATCGATCCGCTCGGGACCGCCGCCGTGAGGTCCGCCGGACGAGTGACGGACATCCCCGGACGCCGCCCGGCCAGGCCGATCACTTTCGACTCGGCTCTCTGAGGTTCCCCCGCCACACCCAGCGCTTTTGTCCGGGCGCGTCCGGCCCCACCCCGCCGGATGCGCCCGTACGTGTGCCCCGGACGCCTCAACAGGCCTTGTGGATCAAGGAGTTGGCGGTACGGAGGGCGCGCCCGCGGTATTACGCTTCACCGGGTGAAGCTCCAGCAACTCGTCCTCAAGATCCACAGCCGGTGCGACCTGGCCTGTGATCACTGTTATGTGTACGAGCATGCCGACCAGAGCTGGAAAAGCCGGCCCACCTTGATTTCCGAGGAAACGCTCGGAAAAGTGGCCCGGCGTTTCGCGGACTATGCCAGGGAAGAGAAACTCTCTTCGGTTTCCGTGATCCTTCACGGTGGCGAACCCCTTCTCGTGGGTCCCGCCCGTATGAGAAACATCTGTGCGGAACTCGACCGTGTCATCACCCCGGTGACCGCACTCGATCTCAGAATTCACACGAACGGCGTCCGACTGAACACCCGTTATCTCGATGTGTTCAAGGAATTCGACGTCAAGGTCAGCATCTCGCTCGACGGCGACCGCGCCGCGAACGACCGGCACCGGCGCGACCGGCGGGGCCGCAGCAGCCACGAGCGGGTGCTGCGCGCGATCGAGCTGCTGCGCACACCCGAGTACCGGCACCTCTACAGCGGTCTGCTGTGCACGGTGGACGTGGCCAACGATCCGGTCGCGGTGCACGACGCGCTGGCCACCCTGCACCCGCCCCGCGTCGACTATCTGCTGCCGCACTCCACCTGGGACAGCCCGCCGCCCCGGCCGGACGGCTCCCCCACCGCGTACGCCGACTGGCTGCTGAAGATCTTCGACCGCTGGGACGAGCAGGGCCGCAGCGTCGGGGTGCGGACCTTCGAGTCGGTCCTGAGCACCCTGCGGGGCGGCCCCCCGCTGACCGAGGCGATGGGACTCGCGCCGAGCGACCTCGCGGTGGTGGAGACCGACGGCAGCTTCGAACAGGCCGACAGCCTGAAGACGGCATACGACGGCGCCCCGTCCACCGGTTACGACGTCGACGGGCACACCTTCGCCGAGTTCGCCCGGCACCCCGGGGTGCGCGCCCGGCAACTGGGCCTCGCCGGGGTCAGCGCGACCTGCCGGCGCTGCCCGGTGATCGAGTCGTGCGGCGGCGGCCTGTACGCGCACCGGTACAGCACCGGCCACGGCTTCGCGAACCCGAGCGTCTTCTGCGCGGACCTGAAGGCCTTCGTGGACGGGGTCGCCGAGCGCATCACCGACCACACCCTGAGCCCCGCCGTCCGCGACCGCCACGAACTCGGTTACGCGCAGGGCGAGCTGGTCCGCACCCTGGTCCCGGTCGTGACCGCCCGGCACACCGGCGAGCCCGGCTGGGACGCGGTGTGGCGGGCGTTTCTGGCACTCGACGGCGACCCCGCGACCGCCCCGTACGTCGACGAGATCCTCGCCCACCCCTATCTGCACACCGCGCTGAACCACTGCCTGCACGGCCGGCTCACCGAACCGGCGCCACTGGCCCGCGCGATCACCGCCGCGGCCCTACGCGCCGGCGCCGACCTCACGCTCTCCTGGGACCAGCCCGACCGCGACCTCCACCTGCCCACCCTGGGCACCCTCCGCCTCCCCGGGGCGGGCCCCGTCGACGTCTCGGTGACCGCCGGTGAACTGCGGGTCCGCACCCGGGCCGGCACCGTGTCCTTTCCCGGCGACGAGCACACCTCCTGGCGTCCGCTGCGCACGGCCGCGGTCGCGGGCGGCGGCCTGCTGCTCCTGGACGACGCCGACCCGCTCCGCGACTGCTACCCGGTGCCGGTCGCCGCGCCGCTCGGCCCCAGCGACCTCGCGATGTTCACCAAACGGCTGCGCGGCGCCTACGAGTTGCTGGCGGAACAGGACCCCGGCGAGCGGTCCGGCGGCAACGCGCCAACCCTGACCACCGTCACCCCGCTCGCCGCCGGAACGGGTGTGCGGCTCGGCGCGCACGGGCTCGGCGCGATCGGTCTGGCCGTGGACTTCGAGCCGGAGGACCTGGTCCGCGAACTCCCCCGCGCCGGACGGCTGGCCCGGCTCCGGGCGCTGCGCGAGACGGCCGATCTGAACGTGCCGGGCAACCGGGCCGGCCGGCTGCTGGACGAGGCGAGCGGCGAGCTGGGCAACGCCGCCTACTGGGCGGACGAGCACGGCGAGCGGGACGCAGCCCTGGAGCGCGCGGGCCGCGCCCTCGACCTGCTGGCGGCCCGCCCCGCCGGTGAACTCACCGCGACGGGAGCGGTGTTGGCGGCCGAACTGCGCGCCGATCTGAAACAGGCGCGGACCAAGACACAGACGCGGACACAGGCGCACGTCACGCGAGCCGGGCAGGCCAGCGACCATGACTGACAGCTCCGCGACCACACGTGAGGCGGACCAACTCGCCTCCGACTTATCCCAGTTGGGGATTTCCCGGGGCGGTGTCCTCCTGGCGCACGCCTCCCTCGGCGGCAGCGGGCTGCGGGCCGAGCGACTCCGGGACGCGCTGCTCACCGCACTCGGGCCCGACGGCACACTCGTGGTGCCCGCGTTCACGCCGGAGAACTCCTTCACCTCACGGACCTACAAGGAGCTGACCGCGGGGATGTCCGCGCAGCGGGAGGCGGCGTTCCGCGCGTCCCGGCCGCCGTTCGACCCCGCGCGGACCCCCTGCCCGACGATGGGCGTGTTCGCGCAGTGCGTCCGGACCACCCCGGGCGCGGTGCGCAGCATCCATCCGCACACCTCGTTCGCCGGACTGGGCGCGCGGGCGGCCGAGTTGCTGGCCTGGCACGACCCGCGCTGCCATCTCGGCGAGGAGTCCCCGCTCGGCGCGCTCTACGCGGCAAACGCCCAAGTCCTGCTGTTCCGGGTGGGGTTCGAGGTGTGCAGCGCGTTCCACCTCGCCGAGTACCGGCTGCGTCCGGCGCCGCCGCCGCGCTCGTACTCCGCCGTCCTGGACGAGCCCGGCCGCTGGGTCGCGTACGAGGACATCACCCTGTACGACGGTGACTTCGGGGTGATCGGGGGGCGGCTGCCGCGTGATCTCACGGCGGAGCGGGAAATGGCGGGGAGAACGGTGCGGCTCTTCGGGATGCGGGAGGCCGTCGACCTGGCCGGGGTGCAGATGTCTGGATATCGCAGGGGATTGACGTGAAAGAGGCGACCCGTGCGGGGGCCCGGTCGGGAAGATGGTGGATTCCGGCCAGGTGACCATCCCCTAGGGGTCTCCTCCACAGGCAGGGGGGCGCGTGGACATACCTGAACGGGCATCGGACAACCGGCCGTACTTCTTTCTGAGTTACGCCCACACACCGGCCTGGGGGCCCGGCGGCGGGGACCCGGACCACTGGGTGCAGGTCCTCTTCACGGACCTGTGCGACCACATCATGGCGCTCACCGACCTGCCCGCCGGGGTGCCCGCCGGGTTCATGGACCGGGAGATGCGGTCCGGTGACGGCTGGCCGGAGAAACTCAGCGAGAACCTCGCCAACTGCCGGGTGTTCGTGCCGCTGTTCTCGCCGCGGTACTTCACCAGTGAGAGTTGCGGCCGGGAATGGTTCGCGTTCAACGAACGTATTCTGCGGGCGCGGGCCACCGGCAGCGGCGCCGTGCAGGCGATCGTGCCGGCCCTGTGGACGCATATCGACTACGCCCAACTCCCGGATTCCGTACGGCACATCCATGTGGACCACGCGCAGTTCGGGGACCGTTACGCGGCCAACGGGATCTACGGTCTGATCAAGCTGAACCGGCTGCGCGACGAGTACGAGGAGACCGTGCTCGGTCTCGCCCAGCGGATCGTGCAGATCGCCCAGGAGTCCCCGCTGCCGTCCAGCAGACCGCGGCCCTACGAGAGCACGCCGAGCGCGTTCAAGCCGCGCGGGGAGGGCCCCCGGCGCATCCATCTGACGGTGGCGGCGCCCACCCGGCACACCATCCCCGAGCACCGGGACGCCCGCCCGTACGGCGAGGACGCCCAGGACTGGAACCCGTACCACTCGGAGTCCACCCGGTCGCTGCCCTCGCTCGCCGAGGAACTCATCCGCTCCCTCGACTACCGGATCACGGTGTCCTCGTTCGACGACGACACCACCGACGACGATCTCGGCGCGGACGACACCGAGAAGGGCGGGCCGAGCCATCCGGGCATCCTGCTCATCGACCGGTGGGCGCTCACCGACGAGGAACGGGCCCGCAGGCTCAAGGCGTTCGACGCCCGGGCCCGGCCCTGGATCAGCGCCGTCGTGCCGTGGAACCGGACCGACATCCAGTGCCACGGCGAGGAGGGCCGCCGGCTCGCGGCGGAACTCGAACGGACGCTGCCGCTCATCCTCGACCGGGGCAGACGCGCCGACTCCCGGGTCGCCGTCAACGGCGTCCCCACGCTGAAGGCATTCACCGACGTACTCCCCGTCGTCGTCGCGCACGCGACCCGGCAGTACCTCAAGCACGCCGAGGCGCATCCGCCCGCGGGCCCGGCCGTCCGCCGGCCCCGTCTGATGGGCCCCATCCACCCGCCGCGGCCCGACGGCGGATCCGACCACGGAGGAGAAGACGCATGACGGCCGTGCAGGACGGACGGATCATCACCTTCTACTCGTACAAGGGAGGCACGGGCCGCACCATGGCCCTGGCCAACACGGCCTGGATTCTCGCCGCGAACGGCAAGCGCGTCCTCGCCGTCGACTGGGACCTGGAGGCCCCCGGCCTGCACCGCTTCTTCCACCCCTTCCTCGACCCCAACGCGCTGGCCGCCACCACCGGCGTCATCGACATCATCAACGAGTACGCGTGGGCCGCGACCACCGGAACCCAGCGCTCCGGCGAGTGGCACCGGGACTACGCGCGCGTCGAGCAGCACGCCATCTCGCTGACGCCCGAACGCCTCGGGCTGCGCTTCCAGGAGGGCGGCTCGCTCGACTTCCTCTCCGCCGGACGCCAGGACCGCTCGTACTCGGCGAGCGTGTCCTCCTTCGAGTGGGACAACTTCTACGAGCGGCTCGGCGGCGGCCTCTTCCTCGACGCCCTGCGCGACGACATGCGGGCCTCCTACGACTACGTCCTCATCGACAGCCGCACCGGTCTCTCCGACAACGCCGACATCTGCACCATCCAGATGCCGGACGTGCTGGTGGACTGCTTCACGCTCAGCGACCAGTCCCTCGACGGCGCGGCGGCCGTCGCCCGCAGCGTCGAGGACGGCTACCGCAAGCGGCCGATCCGGGTCCTGCCGGTGCCGATGCGCATCGACGAGGGCGAGAAGGAGAAGGTGGACGCCGGCCGGGCGCTGGCCCGCCTGAAGTTCGAGGGCCTGCCCAAGGGGCTCGGCGGGGAGGAGCTGGCCGGCGAGGAGCTGACCGCCTACTGGGGCGCCGTCGAGATCCCGTACCGCCCCTACTACGCCTACGAGGAGACGCTCGCGACCGTCGGCGACGAGAGCGGTATCGCCAACTCGCTGCTGTCCGCGTTCGAGCGGCTGACCGCGGTCATCACGGACGGCACGGTCACCGCGCTGCCGGCGGTGCCGGAGCCGGTGCGGCTGCGCTGCCGGGACGCGTTCCTCAGGCGGCGGCCGATCTCGACCGCCGCCGACGTGGTGATCGCGTACACGGCGGAGAACCGTGTGTGGGCCGACTGGATCGAGTCGCTCCTCAAGCGGGCCGGCTGCCGTGTCACCCCGCACGACATCGCGTCCGGCCCGGTCGACCGCCCGGACCCGGCGACCCGCACCCTCGTGCTGCTGTCCAAGGCATTCCGCAAGTCCCGGCACGCCGACCCGGTGTGGCGCGGCCTGACCGACGCCGAGGACGAGACCGGGCACGACACCCCGCACGGCGGTGTCGTCCCGGTCCGGGTGGACGAGGTGCACCTGCCGCAGTCCTACCTCGACCGCAATCCGGTCGACCTGCACCGGCTCGACGAGTCCCAGTGCGTCGGCGCGCTCCTCGGCGCCCTGGAACTGCCCGGCCGGCCCGTCGAACCCGGGGCGGCGGGACCCCGCTTCCCGGGCAGCACCCCGGCCATCTGGAGCGCGCCGCAGCGCAACAACACCTTCACCGGCCGCGATGTCATCCTCGACCGGGTCCGCGACCAGCTCGGCGGCGGCATCTCCGTCGTCCTGCCGCAGCCGCAGGCCCTCTACGGACTCGGCGGCGTCGGCAAGACACAGGTGGCGCTGGAGTACGTGCACCGGTTCATGGCCGACTACGACCTGGTGTGGTGGATCTCCGCCGAGGACCCCGGCAACGTCGTCTCCTCGCTCGCCGAACTCGCCGCCCGTATCGGCGCGCCCGGCGGCGAGGACATCAACCTGGCCAGCCAGGAAGCCGTGCAGATGCTGGCCCGCGGGGCGCCGACCAAGCGGTGGATCCTGGTCTTCGACAACGCCGACGACCCGGCCCGGCTCACCCGCTTCTTCCCGGCCGGGGGCGGCGGCCACATCCTCGTCACCTCCCGCAACCAGGCGTGGGCGCAGCAGGGCGCCTCGCTGCCCATCGACGTGTTCCTGCGCGAGGAGAGCGTCGAACACCTCACCCGGCGGGCCTCCGGGCTGACCGCCGAGGAGGCCGACCGGGTGGCGACCGCGGTGGGCGACCTGCCGCTGGCCGTCGAGCAGGCGGCGGCCTGGCTCGCGGAGACGGCCACCCCGATCGAGGAGTACCTGCGCCAGCTTGCCGAGCAGACCACCGAGGTACTGGACCTCAACCAGCCCGTCGACTACCCGCAGACGGTCGCCGCGACCTGGAACATCTCGATAGCCCGGCTGCGGGAACGCTCCCCGGCGTCCGTACGGCTGCTCCAGCTCTGCGCGTTCCTGGCCGCCGAGCCGATCTCCTCGCACCTCCTCTACAGCAAGGAGATGATCGACGCGCTCAGGCCCTACGACCCGGCCCTCCAGGAGAGTCTGCTGCTCGGCCGGGTCATCCGGGAGATCGGCCGGTTCGCGCTCGCCAAGGTCGACCAGGTCAGCAACAGCATCCAGGTGCACCGGCTGGTGCAGGCCGTGATCCGCTCACAGCTCACCGAGGAGGAGCAGCGGCAGGCCCGGCACGTGGTGCACACGGTCCTCGCGGGCTGCCGGCCCGACGGCGACGAACCGATCGACGACCCGGAGACCTGGCCGCGCTTCGCGGTCATCTGGCCGCACCTGGCCGCCTCCGACGCCCGCAACTGCACCGACGCGGCCACCCGCAGGCTGCTCATCGACCGCGTCCGCTACCTGTGGAAGCGCGGTGAGTTCTCCGGGGCGCAGGCACTCGCCGAGGACCTCCTCGGGCACTGGGAGCCGCTGCTCGGCGAGGACGACGTCCAGTTCCTCTACCTGCGCTGCCAGCTCGGCAACGTCCTGCGCTCCCAGGGGCGTTACGTGGAGGCCCGCGACATCAACACCGAACTCCTGGAACGCCAGCAGCGGGTGCTCGGGCCCACCCACCCGCACACCTACGTCACCATGTCCGGCCTCGCCAGCGACCTCGCGGCGCTGGGCGTGTACGAGTCGGCGGTGGAGTTCGCGCGCGAGGCGCACGAGGGGTTCCGGCAAATCTTCCACGAGTCCCACCGGCGCACCCTCAGCGCCGCCAACAACCTGGCGCTCGCGCTGCGCATGGTCGGCCGGTACGGGGAGGCCCGCGTCCTCGACCAGGAGACCTTCGACCGCCGTACCGAGGTCCTCGGCCCCGACCACCCGTACACACTCGCCTCGGCGGCCCGTCTGGGCCGTGACCTGCGCGAGGTCGGCCGCTACGGCGAGTCGGTGTCCCTGCTCTCGCGCGCGTACGACGCCCACAAGCGCATCCTCGGCAAGGACTTCCCCGGCACGCTGAGCTGCGCCAAGTCCCTCGCCGTGTCGCTGCGGCGGGCCGGCGAGTTCGAGGACGCCCGCCGGCTCACGACGGCGACCCGCGCGCAGTACCGGCAGCAGTACGAGGCACCGACCCCGGACTCGCTGGCCTGCGACCTGAACATGGCGGCCGACCTGTTCGCCGCGGACGAGCGGGAGGCGGCGCGCGAGGTGGCCCGGGAGGCGCTCACCGAGTACATGAAGGTGCCGGGCGAGGCCCATCCGTACACCCAGGCGGCGCTGAACAACCTGGGGATCTTCCACTGGGGCTGCGGTGACGCGGAGGAGGCGGAGAAGGTGTTCCGCAAGGTGCTGCGGCGGATGGGCGAGGTGCTGGGCGAGAAGCATCCGCACACCCTGTTCACCGGCGTCAACTACGCCAACGTGCTCGCCGACCAGGGCCGGCTGGAGGAGGCGCGCGAGCTGGAGGAGAAGGCGGTCGTGACCCTCCGTACGGTGCTCGGCCCGCACCACCCGGAGACCCTGGCCGTCATCGCCAACGCGGGCCTCACGCTCGCCGCGCTGGGCCGCCCGGAGGAGGCCCGCCGCATGCGCGACGAGGCGCTCGCCGAACTGCGCGCCCTCCTGGGCGAGGAAAACGGCCTGACCCGCGTCGCCACGGACGACCGCCGCGTCTACCGGGACTTGGAGCCGCTGGCGGTGTGAGGGCGGGGGGCCCGGGGGGGGCGTTCGGCTTCCGGGGGGGCGGGCGTTCGGTTCCGGGGGCGCTTCGGTGCCGGTGGTGCCGGTGGTGCGCCCGCGCCCCTCTGCGCGCGCCGCTGCGCCGGGCGCAGGGCTGGTGACGGGGCGCCTTGGGGCCGCTCGACGGGGTGGCTCGACGAGGGTGGCTCGACGAGTGGGGCTGCCGTCGCCCGCCGGCTTCCGCACCGGGGCGGGGCGGATGTCGTACGGCCGGGTGTTCCCCACGCGTACGGACCCCGCCGAGCGGGGCGCCCCGGACGGAACAGGCCCCGGCGATCGGGCACTTGATCGCACCGCCCACCGCAACCGCCCGTCGAACCGGCCCTCGGGACGAGAAGGCCCTCAGGACGAGGCGACGGAGGCCACCGCGCACGGGCGGCCCGGGGAAGCACCCGGGGCGAGGGCGGTGGCGGGAGCGGCCGCGCCCCAGGCGGTCGGGCGGGTGCGGCGGCCGGCGGGCCAAGCCGGGGGGTCCGCCAGGAGCCAGGCCAGCACTTTGGGGAGGGCCCGCAGCGCGGCGAAGTGGGCGGCGGCGGGTTCGAGCACCGCGACCGCGCGGGGAATCCGGGCGGCCATCCACGAGGAGTGCGACGCCGGCGAGAACACGTCCTTCACTCCGTGCCACAGCAGCACCGGCACCCGGATGTCGGCGGGCTCGAAGCCCCAGTTCCCGGTGAGGGCCAGCGCGTCGTCGATCCAGCCGTACGGTGAAGTCCGCAGCGCCTCGCGGTAGTTGCGCAGCAGCATCGAGCGGATGGTGTTGTCGGAGACGATCTTCCGGTCGTCGGCGGTGAGTTCGGGCCGCAGGTCCTCCAACAGGCGTACCGGGTCGCGCCGGATGGCGGCGGAGCGCGGGATCAGCCGTGCCGTGAAGCGGTCCGGGTCGGTGAACGCGGTCCGGAACTCGTTGACGTTCGAGGGCGCCATCCCGGCGAACCAGTCGAGCCCCTCGGCGCCGCGCGGGGCGAGCCCGACCAGCGCGGCGGCCCGGGTCACCCGGTGGGGCATCAGCGCGGCGCAGGCGAGCGCGTGCGGGGCGCCCCCGGAGCGGCCGGCCACGGCGAACCGCTCGACGCCGAGGGCGTCCGCGATGGCCGTGACGTCCCGGACGACGTCGACGACGCGCCGTCCCGGGAGCCGGTCCGATCCCCCGTAGCCGGGGCGGTCGTAGCTGATCAGCCGGGTGCCGCGCTGGTACAGGAACATGGACCGGGGCCGTGGCCCGACCCGGCTGCCGGGCATGCCGTGCAGCAGGAACACCGGGCGTCCCCGTGGGTCCCCCGAGATCTCGACGCGCAGCAACCGCCCGTCCGCCGAACGCACATGGTCACGCACAGCGCTCCCCCTCCCTCGGTCCGCACGGACCGGGACAGACGCTGCCGGGTGCCTGCCCGCCCGGATGTACGACGAAACGAGTTGGCTGGTCAACCTGACCACCAGTTCAAGCCAGGAACGACGGTACGGGCTCCGGGCGGGAGCGGGAGGAGAAGAACGGGGGCAGAAGAGGAGCACGGGGTCGGGGCCGGTCCCCGGGGTGACGCGGGGTCGGCACGGCGGGACGCTTCCCGGCAGGGCCGGGGGCGGGTCGGGTCAGTACGGCAGGACGCGCCCCGACGGGGTCCTGCGGTCGATGGGCATCTCGCGCGGTGCGGCGGGCCGGCGGCTGACGCGAATCCGGATCTGACGGTTCATGACCCCTCCTCATGACTGACGATCCTTCGCGTCCTCCGACGCGCTTAGACGCATGGTGCCCACAGATGACCCCGCCTACCCTCCCGACAGGATCTTCCTCCACACCCCTTCGCTTCCGGCACCCCACAAGTGCCCGGGGAACACAGCCCGTTCCTGCCGGTCACCCGGCCGGATGGGCATCCCGGCCGGACCGGCAACCCGGCCGGACGGGCATCCCGGCCGGGCGGGTCAGTCCACGGCTCACCGTGGCCGCTGCCCGTCCCGGTATCCGGCGGTCTCAGGACGTCGTCGGCTGCCGCATGCCCAGGAGGAGCAAGTCGATCAGACGGCGCGGGTCGTAGCGGGGGTCGTGGTCGGGCACGATGCAGAGGTTGCCGATGCCGCGCATGAGTTCGTAGGGCTGGACCCCCGCGCGGATCTCCCCCGCCCGCACCGCGGCGTCGAGCAGTTCCTCGGCCACGGGCAGCAGACGCTCCAGGAAGAACGTGTGCAGCGCGCCGAAGCCGCTGCTGTCGGGCTGTGCCGAATGGGCCAGTCCGTGCTTGGTGACCAGGAAGTCGACGAAGAGGTCGATCCACTGCCGCAGTGCCTCCAGCGGCGAGTCGGTGTCCGCGAGCAACCGCGGGCCGGCCTCGGCGCACTCCTCCACCTGGTGGCGGAAGACGGCGACGACGAGGTCCACCCGGGTGGGGAAGTGACGGTAGACGGTCCCCATACCGACACCGGCCCTGGCCGCGACCTCGCGGACCGGCGCGTCGACGCCCGATTCCACGAACACCTCGGCGGCCGCCGCGAGCAGCTTCTGCCGACTGCGCACCGCGTCGGCCCGCGTGCTCCGAGCCGCGTCCGACGTGCTGCGAGCCGCGTCCGATGAGGGCTTGCCCGCTGGAGACACCACTACGTCCTTCCCTCCGCCGCCGAGCCGGGACGGCGCTCCGTTTGATATCCGGAACGCCGTTCCGTATCGTAAAAGGAGCAACGTTCCGATTTGATTCCAGCTTAGCCGATCAGGGCACGCGATACGCGCGGTGGCCACCCTCGACGCCGAGGGCCCACCGGGACCTTCACCGACGCCAACGGCTCCGCTCCCTGCTCCCCGCTCGCTACTCCCCACTCCCCCGCTCCCCCGCTCCCCCGCTGACCGCCGACCGTGAACCCATCAACCGACCGCTCGACGACCGCGAGGAAGACCATGCACATTCTTGTCACCGGTGCCACCGGATGGATCGGCTCCGCTCTCGTCCCCCAGCTCATCGCCGCCGGCCACCGAGTCACCGCGACGACGCGGTCCGACACCGCCGCCGACGCGGTGCGGGCACTGGGCGCCGAGCCCGTCCGGGGAGATCTGCGGGACCCCGACTCGCTGCGCCGTGCCGCCGAGGCGAGCGGCGGGGTGATCCACCTCGCCTACCGCCACGACGTGGCGTTCACCACGGACCCGGCCGGCGCGGCCGAGACGGAGTACAAGGCCGTGACCGCGATGGGCGAAGCCCTGGCCGGGACACAGCGGCCGTTCGTCATCGCCGTTGGCCTCGCGGGTCTCCCCGAGGGCCGGGTGGCAGCGGAAACCGACCACGCGGTCGCGCACGGTCCGGCGGGCAAACGCGTCGAGGCAGTCGACCATGTCCTCGGTCTCGCCGAGCACGGGGTGCGATCAGCCGTTGTCCGCCTTCCCCCGACGGTCCACGGCACCGGCGACACCGGGTTCGTCCCCCAGCTCATCACGCTGGCCCGCCGGACCGGGCAGTCGGCCTACGTGGGCGCGGGCGACAATCGCTGGCCCGCGGTGCACCGCGATGACGCCGCGACCCTGTTCCGGCTCGCCGCCGAAAGGGCAGCCCCCGGCACGGTCCTGCACGCAGCCGCCGAGGAAGGCGTGGCCTTCCGCCACATCGCCGAGGCAATCGCGGCCGTCCTCGGCGTCCCTGCGAGGTCACTCGACGCAGACGCGGCGTCCGACCACTTCGGCGGGTTCGCACGGCTCGCCGGCGGAGACTTCCCCGCGTCCAGCACGCTCACGCGCGAGCGCCTCGGCTGGACCCCGGCCGGACCGGGCCTGCTCGCCGAACTCGCCGAACTCGCCGAACTCGCCGAACTCGCCGCGGGCGACTACCCCGCCTGACACCACCGAAAGCCGTACCGCGACGACGAGACCGGCCGCGGACACTGCCCGTGCTGTCACGCGACGCCGACGAGTTCCTTGCGCAGTACCGGCAGTACCTCGCTGCCGACGAGGTCGATCACGTTGTGGATCTTGGATTCGGGCATTCCGCCGAAGTCGAAGCCG
>NZ_JBEYFY010000057.1:0-45241 GCF_040703595.1 Streptomyces sp. NPDC007084 | reverse complement strand
CGTCCCGGTTCAAGAGGGTGGGGCTGGAGCTGGGCGGGAAAACGCCGCATCTGGTGTTCGCGGACGCCGACACGGAGGCCGCCCTCGCCACGGCCTACGGCGAGTTTGTCGAACCGGGTGGCGACCGCCCGGTTGCGCTTGAGCCGGTTGATCCCGCACGCGACCGGACCCCGAAAAAAGAGGGGCACCGACCAGGCGAGACGACCGGCCAACCCCGCAGCGGACCGACCACGAAAACCCACCCCGCCTACAACCGGCACGGCCGGCCACCCGCCCAGACGATCACTGCCGCAAACATCAACGACCGCACCCACTTCAAACCGCACCCAGTTCGAACCGGTCATAGCCCGCATCAGTGTCGGCCGGTGCGGACCCAGCCACCCCAGAACTCGGCCCAAGCAGGCCCCCCGGACAACGGCCACCCCGGAGCGAATCAACCAAATCAACAACCCCACCCACCGGCACAAAAACCCGCGCCACCTCGACCAGCCCCCCACCACCACAGCCCCGCGGCAAGGCACTCCACGCCGGACCCCCGCGGCTCAAACGGCCGGGTCATCCGGGGCCGGGGCGGGCTTCGTGTAAAGGACCTCGCGGGCCTGTTCCGCGGCGCGGGCCAGGCTTTCGGAGACGTAGTCGAGGAAACGGGCGATGCTCTCCAGCCGGACGGCGGCCGGTGTCCCTGGACCGACGACGTCCACGCCCTGGCGGGCGGTCTCCACGATCCGGGCCGTGGAACGGGCACTGGCCATCATCGACTGGTACCAGACATCGTCATCGACGACGTAACGCTCCCGGCGGCCCTCACCCCGCTCCCGGCGGACCAGACCCTGACCTTCCAAAAACGCGACCGCCTTGGAAACGGAGGCCGGACTGACCTGGAGGCGCCGCGCGAGTTCTGCGGCGGTGAGGCTACCGGAGTCGGTCAGGGTGAGGCAGGCCATCACCCTGGACATCATCCTCGGCGCCCCGGACGCCATGAACACCGTCGTGAGCACCTCCTCGTACTCCCGCAGCGCCTCCACCCGACCCCCCTGCACCGGCTGGGGTGACTTCGCATTCCGGACAGCGGCCCCCTTGCGGCGGCGAGCACGGTGTTCGGCGGCCCGGTGGGCTACATCGGCACGGTAGGAGATCGGTCCGCCGTTCCGCATCACCTCCCGCGTCACCGTAGACGTCGGACGGCCCAGACGACGCGCGATCTCCGCATAGGCAACACCCTCCGCCAACCCCAACGCAATCCGCCGCCGCTCCTCCTGACTCAGCCTGCCACCCGGCACCCCAACCACCCCCAACACAACATGCGCCCCCTGAGCTGCGACGCGAGACGCGCCGGACCCTAGCCGCCACCTCCAGCCCATTGCAACAGGGGTAGAGGAGAAGCGTCGCATTGCGGGCGAGTCCCGTGCCGCCACGCCCACGCCCCACGCCCACACCCCACGCCGGCACCCCCACGCCGGCACTGCCGCGCCGGTACCGCCACCTGCCCCCCACTCCCCCACCGAGCGCCGGGGCCACTCACCCGCCAGGCACCCGATGCCACTCGTCGGTGTCCCCGACTGTATTCAGCGTTGCTTTCCCAGCAACCGAACACGCTACAGACACCCACCCCAAACGCCAGCCGAACCCCCAGCGACACCAACAACCCGCCGCTGTCCTCCAGGTGAGGACAGCAGCGGGCCGGGACGCCTGTCCGGTCGTACACCCCGGGTTCACACGAGGGCCGCGACCAGCAGGGTGAAGGCGGCGATGAGGACGGCGACCCGCACGTAGTGGAAACGGTCCCAGCGGCCCATCTGCTGTTTCCAGTCCTCCGGCAGCCCATCGGCCGTCCACGTCTTGACCCGGTTGTTGATCGGCACGAGCAGCAGGATCGACATGACCACGCTGACGATCAGCAGCCCCGCCCCGGCGACGACCAGGCCCGCACCCCCCTCATCCCACCCGGCGACCGACCACACCGCGGCAAGGACGAGCGAGCCTATGTACCAGAACGGCATCACCGCGCCCAGCATGCGGGCCCCGTGAACACGGCCCCGCAGACCGTTGTCGCCCGGCAGGCCGTTCAAGATCGGGTTGATGACGAACGCGACGGAGAACTCCACCCCCACCATCACGCCGACGGCCACGGTGGTGAAGACCTCAAGTGCGTTGAGCATGACGACCCCTCCGGTATCTAGCATTGCTAGCTGATGAGTCAACGCTAGACCTACTGTCGCTCGCTTGTCTAGCGGTGCTAGGGTCGGAGTATGTCGGTACAGGAACGCAAAGAGCGCGAGCGGGCCGAACGAGAGCGCCTCATCGTGGCCACCGCCCGCGAACTCGCCGAGCACCAGGGGTGGGACGCCGTCACCACCCGCCGGCTCGCCGAACGCATCGAGTACAGCCAGCCCGTCCTCTACAGCCACTTCCGCGGCAAACGCGAGATCATCGGCGCCGTCGCCCTGCAAGGCGCCACGGAAATGGCCCACGCACTACGAACCGCCGCCTCCGGCATCGACAGCTCCCGGGCCCGCGTCACCGCCCTCGCCCGCGCCTATCTCCACTTCGCCGAGCACAACCCCGCCGTCTACGACGCCATGTTCCGCCTCGATGCCGGCCTGGCCTTCGCCGAGGAAGACACCCCCCAGCCCCTCAAAGACGGCTTCACCGCACTGATGGAAAACCTCGGTGAGGTCGCCGGCGACGGAGTCGACCCCGCACTGTTCACCGAAGTCTTCTGGGCCGCCCTCCACGGACTCGCCACCCTCACCCGCGCCGGACGACTGCCGCCAGGGGACGCCGAACGCAGGGTGGACCTGCTCGTGGCGCGGCTTACCGTCATCTGACCACCAGCCGGGACCGGGCCACCGAACACACCACCAACCCACAAACCCCAGCAGGGCGGGACCGGAAGGAGGCTGACCGACCGAGGGCGGGCGGCCAGAGGGCGACCGGCCGGGTGGTGACCCCGACCGGCACATCCGGCCCGAGGGCCGCCAACTGAAGGTGTCCGGCCGGAGTGTGACCGACCCGGACTCTTGATCGTGCATCCCGCCCGCTGATTGGCTGGCCGGCATGACCCCGCGCGGACCCGCCCCGACCGGACTCGGCCCCATCCTGTGGCCGCCCGCCCCCATCACCACCCACCGGCTCGTACTACGCCCACCCCAACCCCGCGACCGCCCCGCCTTCATCGACCTGCTCGCCTCACCGCAGGTGCACACCTACCTCGGCGGCCCACGGCCCCGCCGTGAACTCGAACGCGAGCTGCCCGCTACGCCGGAACAGTGGCCCGGAAGCCTCGTCGTCGACCTCGACGGAACGATGATCGGGCACATCCTCCTCAGGAGAGCAAACGGACACCGCAGACCGGCCGCCGCGGGGAAGGCCGATCTCGGTTACCTGTTCCTGCCACAGTCCTGGGGGTTCGGATACGCCCTTGAGGCCTGCACCGCCGCACTCGGCTGGCTCGCCCACACCCTTCCCGGCGAACCCGCCATCCTCACCACCCAGACCGCCAACGCCCCCTCCATGCGCCTCGCCGCACAACTCGGATTCCGCGAAGTGGAACGCTTCCACGCATGGGGAACCGAACAATGGCTCGGCATACACACCCCCACCACCCCCGGCCGAGAGAACACCACCACCGCCTCCGACTGACGTCAGAAGCAGAGACGCATTCCCTCCGACCCTCCCCGCGGAGCATGAGGGGGACCGTGGGGCGGGGAGCGGAGGGAGGCGGGCGAGTCGGCCCAAAGCGGCCTGAATCAGGGGCGGTTGAGCGTGAAACGGTCCGGGCCCGGGCTTCCGTGGACGAGAGCGGCGGCCAGTTCACCCAGCACCGGGGCGAACTTGAACGCATGACCGGAGCAACCGCCCAGCACCGTGACAGGACCCTGCCGGTCAGCGATGAAATCACGCTGAACCGTGGTCGTGTAGAGGCAGGTGAGGGGGTCGGGTGCGGTGTGCCGCACGCCCGGCAGCCAGCGTTCCGCGTAGGCCGCCAGGGCCGCGACCGTGCCAGGATCGGGAGTACGGTCACGGTGATCGGGGTCGGCCACCGGGCCGATGCCGTGGAAGCCCGCCTTCACACCGTCGACGCTTCCGAGCCCGTACACCCCGTCCACCGTGCGGCCGGCAGCCGGCAAAGCCGCACCCGGATGGTGGATGAAACTCGGCCACGACAACGCGTCACCAGCCGGGAAATGCACCGGCTGCTCCTGCGTGACCCGCAACGCCGGCAGGCGACGCAGGGGCCCCCGGTCGCCCGTCAACAGGCTCGCCGTCCAGCTCCCGGCGGCCACCACCACCGCGTCCGCACGCAGTTCGTCCTCGCCCTCGACCCGCACAGCCGCCCCCTCCCCCTGAAGCGACAGCCCGGTGACGCGCGCACCATGCCGGACCCTGGCCCCGCGATCGCGCGCCGCCTGCTGGAACGCGGCAACCGCCTCATCCGCATGCAGCCGCCCCGCCTCCGGGTGGAACAAGGCACTCGTATCGGCGCGGAGGCCGGGCCAGCGCTCCGCGACCTGCTCCGGCGCGAGACGCTCGGCCGGACGTCCCGCACGGCTCAGCGCCTCACGCAGCGCTTCGATGACGGCGCTCGGACCATGATCGACAGCACCCGTGAGCGTCAGGACCCGACGGCCCGTCACCTCCTCCGCCTCCCGCCACAACGGCAGCGCCCGCACAGCGAGATCGACGTAGAAGGGATCGGCGTACGCCAGGCGGAAAATACGTGACGTCCCGTGGGAACTCCCACGGTCGTGGCCCGGCCAGAAACGCTCCAGCAGGGTGACCTCGTCACCGCGCCCGGCCAGGCGCCAGGCCGCCGCAGAACCCATGACGCCACCCCCGATGACGACAACACGACGTGCAGACACAGGTGGCGGCCTTTCGTGGCAGGTACACACACGCCACATCCAGCGCGCATAAGCCCATCATCCCGGGCCACACCACCCTGTGGCCCCCTCAATCGCACAACACGCAATACGACCGACACAACCGCCGAACACCTGCGGATCGGCCCGCCCCCGCCCGGCCGACCGGAACCGCCGGGATCGCGGTACCGGTCGGCCGGGGCAGCCGGACCTCCGCGTCCGCCGCCTACCGCCTACCGGCGACGGCGGACCGGCCCCCGGGGCTCACTTCAGATGCCGGTCGAAGAACCGGTTCCCGTCCTCCGCCTCGAACCACGGCGTGCCGGTATGCCCGCCCAGATTGGCGTGCAGCGTCTTCTCCCTCGTGCCGAAAGCGTCGAACAGGTCCAACGCCCGCTCCCGCGGATTGCCTTCGTCGTCCCACTGCAGGAGGAGCAGCAGCGGAGCAGTGACGCGGCGAGCCTCCTCGCGCTGGGCGCGTGGCACATAACCCCCGGCGAACAAAGTGGCGGCAGCGATACGCGGCTCGGTCACCGCCAACCGGATACCGACGGCAGTCCAGCCCGAGTATCCGACCGGCCCGCCGATCTCCGGCAGCGCGAGAAGGGCGTCCAGAGCGGTCCGCCACTCCGGGGCCGCCTTCTCCACCAGGGGGCCGATGAACGACTCGAAGATCTCATCGACCGGCTCACCCGCCCGCATCGCCCGGCGAAGTTCGGCGCGGGCCCGCTCGTCGGCGGCGGACCGGGGACGGTCGCCGCACCCGGCGGCATCGATGCTCGCCACCGCGTAGCCGCACGCCGCGGACTGCCGCGCCCGTGCCACCAGCCGCGGCTCCCTCCTCGGCAGGCCGTTGTTGTGGGCCGTCAGGATCAACGGCAGGGGTGCGGCGGAATCAGGCGCCCACAGGGTGCCCGGGATCTCTCCAAGAGTGAACTCGCGTTCCAGGACGCCGTCATCGAGGCGTCGTTCGGAGGTGAAGCGCATGGTCGTACCTTCCGGGAGTGCTCGTGAACGGCGCTCCCGGGCGACCTACCGCCCGACCATGACCCCGCAGGGGAGCACCCATGTCGAAACCGAGTTCACGGGTACCACCTCCTCGTCCTCCTGCACGGCCTCGGGGAGGCTAACAGCGGCCGTCACCAGCCGCCAACGGGTTTTCCCGCGGGCTCGCGCGGCCGGATGCCGTACCCCCGCCCCGACCATTCCGTTGAACAATCCCGTTGAACCGTCCATCCGGCGACCGACATGATCCACCGCATGGACACCTACCTGGAGACCGAGCGCCTGGTCCTGCGCCGCTTCACGGCCGACGACGCCGATCTGCTCGTCGAACTGGACGGCGATCCCGCCGTCATGCGCTATCTGAGCGGCGGCAGCCCCACCGCGCCGGAGACCATCCGCGAGCGACACCTGCCCAACATCATCGCCGGCTACGACAGATGGGGCGGCGATCTGGGGCTGTTCGCGGCGCAGGAGGAGGACGGGGGCGCGTTCATCGGCTGGTTCTTCCTGCGACCCGAACCGGACGGCCCCCTGGACGAGGCCGAACTCGGCTACCGGCTGCGACAGCCGGCCTGGGGCAAGGGCTACGCCACCGAAGGGTCGCGGGCCTTGCTCGGCAAGGCGTTCGCCGGTCTCGGACTGCGCAGGGTCTGGGCCGAGACGATGGTCGTGAACAAGGGTTCGCGCCGCGTCATGGAGAAGCTCGGCATGACCCTCGTGGAAACCATCCCCACTCCCCCCGACATGCAGAGGGTCGAGGGTTCCCAGCACGGCGGCGTGCGGTACGAGATCACCAAGGGACAGTGGCAAGGACATTGAGCCGCGCGGCGAGGGCCCCCGAGCGTTGGGCTGTCCCACCGCCGTCCGCCGGGCACTCGCCGACCGACAGCCCCAGTCCCCGGCTTCCCCGCGTGCGTCGGCGACTTCCCGTCCGGCGTCACCCGCTTCCCGCCCGGCGTTCCCGAGTGCCGGGCCCGGGCCGGTCGCGTCAGGTGCCCGCCGACTAGCCGGCGGGCGCCGGCCAGTGCGCGGGGGCGCTCCGCGCCGCGCCGTGGGCGCGGTGGAGGATGCGCAGGGTCTCGCTCAGGGCCTGTGCGGCCTCCGCGTCCAGCGGAGCGAGGTAGGCCTCCTCCGCCTCCGTCCTCGCCCGCTCCGCGTCCCGCAGACAGACCGCGCCCGCCTCCGTGAGGGTCACCACGTTCCGGCGTCGGTCCCGCGCGCTGCGGTGGCGTTCCACCAGGCCGCGGCCCTCGAGGTCGTCGATGACGGCCACCATCGTCGTACGGTCCATGCCGACCGCCGAGGCCAGCTCGTTCTGCGAGCGTTCCGCGCCGTCCGCCGCGATCACCGAGAGCACGCCCAGTTCCTTCGGATGGACACCGTACGGCTCCAGCGCCCTCGCCATCAGGGCCGCGAGGTCGAGGTAGGCGTTCTTGACCAGGTACCCCAGCCGCAGCGTGAGGAGGTCGGACAGTTCGGCGTCGTCCGTCATGCCGGGTAGCGTATCCTGCTTCTGATAATCAGCGATACTGACTATTCGTGGTGCTGCACACCCGCACCCGCCCCTCACGCCGCCGCGCGCGGCGCACACCTCAGCAAGGAAGCGACGTCCTCGACATGAGTGACTCCATATCCTCCGGCGCCACCCGGACGGCACCGGGCCCGCACGCCTCCGCCCCGGCCGAGGCGGCCGACCCCCGCCGCTGGTGGGGCCTGGTCGTCATCGCCCTGGCCCAGCTCATGGTGGTCCTGGACGCGACCATCGTGAACATCGCCCTGCCCTCGGCACAGCACGACCTCGGCATGTCCGACGGCAACCGCCAGTGGGTCATCACGGCCTACACCCTCGCCTTCGGCGGTCTGCTGCTGCTCGGCGGCCGGGTCGCCGACCTCGTCGGCCGCAAGCGCTCCTTCATCGTCGGCCTCATCGGCTTCGCCGTCGCCTCCGCGGTCGGCGGTGCCGCGACGGGCTCCGGCATGCTCTTCGCCGCCCGCGCCGCGCAGGGCGTGTTCGGCGCCCTGCTCGCCCCGTCGGCCCTGTCGCTGATGACGACGACCTTCACCGACCCGCGCGAGCGCGGCAAGGCGTTCGGCATCTACGGCGCGCTGGCCGGTGCGGGCGGCGCGGTGGGCCTCCTGCTCGGCGGCATCCTCACCTCGTACCTGAACTGGCGCTGGTGCCTGTACGTCAACATCCCCATCGCCGTGATCGCCGTCATCGGTGCCGTCGTCCTGCTGCACGACCGCCCCGGCCACAAGGACGTGCGGCTCGACGTGCCCGGCGTGATCCTCGGCTGCGGCGGCCTCATCGCCATCGTCTACGGCTTCTCCGAGGCCGAGCCGCGCGGCTGGGGCGACTCGATGGTCGTCTCGCTCCTGGTGGGCGGTGTACTGCTCCTGGCCCTGTTCGTGCTGTGGCAGTCCCGCGCCAAGTCGCCGCTGCTGCCGCTGCGGATCCTGCGCGACCGCAACCGGGCCGGCTGCTTCCTGACCATGGGCTTCGCCACGATCGGCATGTTCGGTCTGTTCCTGTTCATGACCTACTACCTGCAGGGCATCCTCGGCTACTCCCCCGTCAGGACCGGTCTGGCGTTCCTGCCGATGTCGGCCGCGATCATCATCGGCGCGACGCAGATCTCCGCCCGGCTGCTGTCCCGTATCCCGGCCCGCGCCCTCATGGTCCCCGGCATGATCCTGGCCGCCTGCGGTCTGCTCATCCTGACCCAGCTCGGCGTCGACTCGGCGTACACGACGCACGTGCTGCCCGCCGAACTCATCCTGGGTCTCGGCATGGGTCTCACGTTCATGCCCGTGTTCTCCACCGCGACCCAGGGCGTGCGCCCGCAGGACGCCGGTGTCACCTCGGCCATGGTCAACACCTCGCAGCAGGTGGGCGGTTCGCTGGGCACGGCTTTGCTCAACACCATCGCCACCTCCGCGACGACCACGTACATCGGCAGCCACCTCACCGACCCGTCCCGCAAGGCGCAGGTCGTGGCCGCCGGTGTGGTGCACGGCTACACCCACGCCATCTGGTACGCGGTCGGCGCCATGGTGCTCGCGGCGTTGTCCGCGGCCTTCCTGGTGAACGCCAAGCCCGTCGCCCACGGTGCCCCCGCCGCGCCCAACGCCGCGCACTAGACGAGGAGCGCGGGCCCGGACGCATCCGGTCCCGTCACGCGGCGCCGGCGGGGTCACTCCCCCGCCGGCGCCGTTTTTGCCGCCCGTTCATGAATTGCCTCGCCGTCCGCTGAGTACCGGCGCGCTCCCGTGCGTACTCCTCGTCGTCCGCCCCACCAGGGGTGACACGAGGTCGACGGACATCCAACGGGCAGGAGGAACGGTGCAGCGTTCGCGGAATGTGATCGGGACACTTTTTGTGGGCGGTGCTCTCACTTTGACCCTCGCCGCTCTCGCGTATCCGGCGATGCTCGGCCTGGACACCGTGTCGACCTCGACCGACCGGGTCATCGCCAACACGCAGTGGGGGCCGCTGACCGAGGGCGAACGGGACTTCGTGGTCAAGGTGCGGGCGGCCGGGCTGTGGGAGCATCCGCTCGGGCTGATCGGACTGCAGAAGGGGCAGAGCAAGGCCGTCAGGACGGCGAGCCGGCATCTCGTCGACGGGCACGCCGCGCTGGACGTCAGCTGCCGCAAGATCGCCCCGATGCTGAACATCACGCTGCCCAATGTGGCGAGCCCTCAGCAGGTCGGGTTCGTGTCCCAGCTTCAGGGGGAGTCGGGGCGGCAGTTCGACGTCGACTTCGCCAACATCCTGCGGATGACCCATGGTTCGATCTTCAACACGATCGCCAAGGTCCGTTCGACCACCAAGAACACCTTGATCCGCGCGCTGGCCGATCAGGCGAACAACACGGTCCTCGATCACATCACCGTGATGGAGAAGACCGGCCTGATCGACTTCGACACGACGGTCTTCAACCAGACGACGCCGCCCAAACTGCCGAAGGCCGACATGACTCCGCCGAACCCGGAGCCGGGTCAGCCTCAGGTCGTCCTCAATCCGCCGCCCAACCCGACGTCCACACCGCTGGATCTGAACGCCGCTGTCAACGGACCTGCGGCGAACGGCGGTTAGGGGCCGCATAGGGCCTGTCTGACGCCGTAGTTCCCGGGAAGGACGACCGGCGGCGGCGATGTCGTCGCCGCCGCCGGAACACGGTCGCCCGCTTCGCGGACGCGTCCGCGGGCACTTCCATCGGCACGTCCGCACGCCTTGCGTCCGCGGACAGGTCCGTCCGCGTTACTTCAGCGCGTGTGCCGCGGCCTGGGCGAGGGTGCTCGCGGCGTCGGACCGCTGCGCCTTGGTCGACTTCTTGTCGGCCAGGACCTTGGCGGCGGCGGTGAGGATCTTCTTGCCGGGCCGGCGCGACGGCGTGCCCGGCGACTGGGCCAGGGCACTGGCTGCCGCGCTCTTCTCGGACTTCGAGCGCTTCTTGGCGCCCACGGTCTTGCCCGCTGCGGAGGCCGGTCCGGACTTGGTGCTCTTGGCGGAGGCCGATCCCCCCTTGCCGGAGGTCTGCGACAGTGCGCTCGCGGCGGCCGTCCTGCTGCTCTTCGACGTGCCACCCTTCGCGGCCCGGCCCGCCGCCGAGGCGGCCTTCGGGTGCGTGGTGCCGGATGCCTTCGTCTTCGCCATGGCGCTCTCCAAGCTTGTCCGTCGGTTCTGTCGTTCCCGCCGAGTACCCGAACTTCCGTGTCTGGAACGGCCGGTGGCCGCCCGGCTGCGATGTGACGGCCCCGGGCGGCCTGTCGACGCCGGTGACGGCGGCGCGGGCGCCCTGACCGCAGGCCGGGCGGAGCACGCGCCGTGGCCCCATAGGGTGACGCCATGACTGCCCCGTTGAGTTCCACGAGAACCCGTGCCGCGTTGCGGACGTCCGCGCGTCTGTCGGCCGAAATGCTGCTGGTCCTCCTGATGGCCTGGGTGGGCCTCTGGATCGTGGGGCAGATGTGGTCCGTGGTCTGGCCGTTGGTCGTGGCGCTGTTCCTCACCACGTTGACCTGGCCTTTCGCGAGCTTTCTGCGTCGGCGCGGCTGGCCTCCCGCGCTGGCCGCGTCCGCCGTGACCGTCGTGTTCCTCGTCGTGGCCCTGGGCGTCGTCGCGCTGATCGCGGTGCCGGTGGCGTCCCAGACCGGGGACCTCACCGACGGGGTGGTGCAGGGCATTCACAAGGTGCGGGAATGGGCCTCGGGTCCGCCCCTGAACATCGGCGACAAGCAGATCTCGGATGCCACGGACGCCACGATCACCCGGATCCAGAACAGCGTCGGCAGCGTGGTCACCGCCCTGGTCACGGGGGTGAGCACGGTCTTGAACGGTCTGGTCACCGCCGTCCTGGCGCTGTTCCTGATGTTCTTCTTCCTCAAGGACGGGCCGCGCTTCCTGCCCTGGCTGACCCGCCAGCTCCCCGGGCGGCTGGCCACGGACGTTCCGACGGTCGCGGAACGCAGCTGGGACACCCTGGGCTCCTTCGTCCGTTCCCAGGCCCTCGTCGGTCTGCTCGACGCCGTGCTCATCGGCGCCGGCCTGTGGATCCTGGGCGTTCCGCTGGTTCTCCCGCTGGCCGTGCTCACCTTCGTGACCGCGTTCGTGCCGATCGTGGGCGCGGTCTTCGCGGGATTCGTCGCGGTGCTCATCGCGTTGGTGTCGAACGGCCTGACCGACGCGCTGATCGTGCTGGCGATCATCCTCGTGGTGCAGCAACTGGAGGGCAATGTCTTCCAGCCGATGATCCAGAGCCGTGGCCTCGGGCTGCACGCCGCGGTGGTGCTGCTGGCGGTGACCCTCGGCGGCAGCCTGGCGGGTGTGGTCGGCAGCCTGCTCGCCGTACCGGCGGCGGCGCTCGTCGCGGTGGTCTGGAACTATCTGCGCGAGCAGCTCGCCGAGGTGCCGGAGGTCAGTTCTCCTTCGGAGCAGGGATGATGGTGCCGTCCTTGTCGACG
Source organism: Streptomyces sp. NPDC007084 (assembly GCF_040703595.1). NCBI lineage: Bacteria > Bacillati > Actinomycetota > Actinomycetes > Kitasatosporales > Streptomycetaceae > Streptomyces > Streptomyces sp. NPDC007084. The sequence continues at coordinate 33,407 of NZ_JBEYFY010000057.1, read as the reverse complement.
GTGTGGGTGCGCCAGTAGACGTCCCACTTGTCGTCGACCTGCTTCGGCACCTTGCCGGCGGGGTAGCGGGTGTATCCCGCCGAGGGCTTTTCGCTGTTCTTGAAGCAGGCCGATCCCGTACCGCCGACGGCGAGGGCGGGGTACTCGCCGTGGCCGCAGATGTCCTCCTGGTAGCCGAAGTCGGCGCATCCGGTGAGCGCTCCGGCCGCGGCGACGCTCACGAGGGCCGCCGCGACGACGCGAAGCCGTCCGGTTCGGCGGGCGGATGCGGGGCGTCGGTTCGTCCAGGACGCATACATGGTTTTTCTCCAGTCGCTCGGTGTGCCCCTACCCTCGCCGCCGGAGAGCCGCGGTGCCTTGAGTACCCGTACTCAGAACGGCCGTACGGGATGCTCAACACGCCTGTCCGCGGCGGCGGATGCGGTCACCGCCAGGCCACCGGTTGTGCGGCCGTCTTGTCGCCGCGCGGCAGTCGGCTCAGGGCGAGTCCCAGAAAAGCGGCCGCATACGCGCAGAGCACGGCGATCCCGGCCCACCACGGGAGCGGGAAGTAGCCGGCCGAGGGCGCGTAGTGGGCGGTGACCTGCTGGTAGGCGACGAGTGTCTGCTGGGTGGCGAAGCCGGCGGCCGGGGTGATCCGCAGCAGCCCGCGCGAGAGGGTGTCGGGGAGCAGCGGGAAGGACGTCACGGCGTACGGGAGGGCGATGGTCAGGACGGTGACGAGGATCGCGAGCCGGGTGCGCCGGAGGAGGGTGGCGAGGGCGAAGGCGAGGACGGCGGCGAGCGCGAGGACGGCGGCCGTCCCGACGACGACCCGCACTCCGGTGAGCGTCGTCGCCCCGGTGACGGAGACGCCGTTGCCCTTCAGGACGGCCACGCCGACCGGGATCACGATGGCCGTGGCGAGCAGTCCGGTCACGAAGGTGACGGTCCCGACGACGGCGGCCTTCGCCGTGAGCGCCCGGCGGCCGACCGGTCGGTCGTCGTGCTGTCCGGAGGCGGCGAACCGCACGGCGACCACGAGCACGATGACGAGGGCGAGGGGCAGGCCGCCGAGGGTGCGCTCCATGGGACGGCCGCCGCCCTCGGTGCTTCCGGGTCCGATGTCACCGGTGCCGGTGACCGTGATCGTGCCGCCCTTCTCCACCACGGCGGACGGCGTGTGGTACTTCTCCCAGTCGGTGGTGTTCACCGGGCCGAGCGCGTCCTTGCGCCAACTCCCGCCAAAGCCACCTCCCTTGACGGTGATGTGGTCGAAGACACCGGAGACCTGGGTGAAGCGCACCTCTTCCGTGGCGCCGCCGAGGCCGACACGGCGCAGCGTCAGATCGCCGGGCGAGGTGGCGAACAGGCCGACCTGCACGGTCCTGGACAGCCCGGGCAGGTGCGCGGTGCCGACCGTGTCCCAACGGTGGCCGTCGGCGGACTCGTACCCGGTGACGGTGTCGCCCGACCTCGTCAGCCGCAGCCAGCGTGGTGAGCCGGCGAAGACCCCGCCGGGCCGGCCCGCGAGGTCGTGGGTGTAGTCGTACTGCATGCGCACGCCGTGCTTGCCGGAGAGCAGCAACGCCGCGTAGGAGGAGCCCTGGTGAAGGCCGTCCTTGATGATGACGCCGGCCTTCGCCCAGGGTACGAGGCCCGGGACGATCCGGTCGTGGTGCGGCGGTGGGTAGGTGATGGTGCCGGTCATGGATGTCAGCCGGGCCGTGATGCCGCCGTGCTCGCCCAGGTCGCGGTGGGCGAAGGTGAAGTGGTCGTCGACGAGGGTGCCGTCGGGGCCGGTCGGTTCGGCCGGGCAGGGGCCGTCGCAGGACGCGTGGTTGCCGAAGGCGAAGAGCAGGCCGAGGCCGATGACGGCCAGGGCGGCGGCGGTCAGGGCGGCCAAGCGGCCCGGGCGGCGGAATTCGGTCCACTCCCGACGGAGCAGTTCTGTGGTTGTGGGCATGACTCCGGTTCTACGGACGGGCCCCTAACGTGGTCCGAACCGTCCCTGTTATGACGCTGTTAGGCGCGGCGGTGCATGCTGTGTCCTCCAGGAGCCCGAGCGGGGAGGGACATGGCCAAGCTGTGGAACGGAACCGTCGGACGGCGGTTCACGATCCTGTACGCCGCCGGGTTCCTCGGGTGCGGAGTCCTGCTGCTCGCGCTGACCTATGTGGTGTCCGGTGGCAGGGTGACCCGCGCCGCCCCGCAGCAGCCCGTGACCGGTCCGCTCGATGCCGCCACGGCCCAGCGGCACATCCGGGATCTGGAGAGCCGGCTCTCGGCCGTGCACGCGCTGCAGAGCCGCCGGTTGCTGGTCGGCTCGCTGGTCGCGCTGGCGGTGATGGCGGGTGTCTCTCTCGTGCTCGGCAGGGTCCTTGCCGGCCGGGTGCTGCGCCCGTTGCGGCTGATCACGGCGGCGACCCGGCGGATCACGGCGGAGAACCTGCATCAGCGGCTCGCCGTGGACGGACCCGTGGACGAGGTCAAGGAGCTGGCGGACACGGTCGACGGTCTGCTGGAGCGCCTCGAAGCCTCCTTCGCCGCGCAGCGCCGGTTCGTCGGGAACGCCTCGCACGAGCTGCGCACTCCGCTGGCGACCATGCGGGCCTCGCTGGACGTCGCCGTCGCCAAACCGGAACCCGCCCCCCAGACCCTCGCGCTCGCCGGACGCATACGGGCCGAACTCGACCGTTTGGAAAGCCTGTTGGAAGGTCTTCTCGTGCTCGCGCGAGCACAGCACGGACCTCTCGCCGATCAGACTGCCGTGTCGCTGGGCGAGTCGGCGCGTGCTGCGCTGGCCGCCCGGGCCGACGACATCGCCGCGAAGTCGCTGACCGTCGTCGTGGACGAGACCGGTCCGGACACCTGGACGCGGGGCAGTCCGGCGCTGCTGTCGCGGATGGTGGAGAACATGGTCGACAACGCGATCACGCACAACGAGGTGGGCGGCTGGATCAGGATGCGCACCGAACAGAGCCAGACCGAGGCGCGGTTCGCCGTCGAGACCGGTGGGCGCGTTCTCGACCAGGGTCAAGTGGACCGGCTGACCCGGCCGTTCGAGCGGCTGGGCGCCGACCGGACGGGACCGGAGGGGAGTTCCGGTCTCGGACTGTCGATCGTCGCGGCGATCGTGGCGGCACACGGCGGTCGACTCGGCCTGGTGGCCCGGCCGGAGGGTGGCTTGCGGGTGGCGGTGGTGCTGTCGGCGACCGGTCCGGAGGCGTGACATGGTGCGGGTTCTGGTCGTGGAGGACGCGCGCGCTCTCGCCGAGGTCGTCGCCGAGGGGCTGCGGGACCAGGGCATGGCCGTCGACATCGCGTACGACGGTCTCGACGGCGCCGCCAAACTCGACCGGAACGCGTACGACGTGGTGGTCCTCGACCGCGACCTGCCCGGCGTCCACGGCGACACGCTCTGCCAGATGATCACCGAGCGGGACGAGCGCGCGATGGTGCTGATGCTGACCGCGGCCGGGGAGGCAGGCGACCGGGTCAGCGGGCTCACGCTCGGTGCCGACGACTACCTCGCGAAGCCGTTCCACTTCCCGGAGTTGGTCCTGCGCGTCCGGTCGCTGGCGCGTCGCAGGCCGGCCGCCCGGGGGCGCGCGCTGCGCGCCGCCGGTCTCGAACTCGACCCGGTGCGGCGGACCGCGCTCCGTGACGGACGTGCGCTCGACCTGTCCGTCAAGGAGTTCGGTGTCCTGGAGGCGCTGCTGCGCGCCAGCCCCGGATTCCTCAGCGCGGAGGAGCTGTTGGAGCAGGTGTGGGACGAGCACGCCGATCCCTTCACCAACACCGTGACGGTCACCATCAGCCGCCTGCGCCGCAAACTGGGCGGCCCGCCGGCCATCACGACCACATCCGGGGTGGGTTACCGGATCGCCGATCCTCCGATCGGCTGACGGGCCCACGGAGAGGCTGACCGAGGGATCGAGGGCCGGCCGACCGACGGGGGGCCGAGGGAAGCCGCTGACCGACGGGGACCGAGGTAGCGGCCGGCCGGCGGAGGCCGCGGTGGTCGCCCCGGCCGTCGCCGTCGCGCACGGGTCAGTGTGCCTCGCAGATCAGGCGGTCGAGTTCGGCCGGGGGCAGGGCCGAGCCGGTGATCACTTCGAAGGGCTGCGGCTTGCCGGTGCCGAGGTCCTTGGCGGTGAGCTGGACGACACCGTTGGCGTCGAGGGCGAAGGTGACTTCGATCTGCGGGACGCCTCGGGGGGCGGGCTTGATGTCGGTCAGACGCACCCTGCACACCGTCGTGTTGTGGCTTGCGACGCCGGCCTCGCCCTGGAGCACGTGGATGCTGATTTCGGGCTCGTCGTCGTCGCCGGTGGTGAAGCTCTCGACCCTGCGGGCCGGGATCGTCGTGTCGCGTTCGAACAGCCTGGTCATGATGTCGCCACGGGTCTCGATGCCGACGGAGTACGGGGTCACGTCGAGCACCGTCCCGTCGTTCCCCTCGGACAGGAGACCCGCCAGCAGCGCCGCGCCCGCCGCGGCGATGGTCTCGGGGTGCGGGTCCACGCGCGTTGGTTTGCCGGTGACTTCGGAGACGAGGTCGCCGAGGAACGGCACTCGGACCGCGTCGCCGACGAGCAGTACGTCGTTGACGTCCGCGGCGCTCACAGCGGCGTTCTTCAGTGCTTGGTGGACGAGTTGACGGCAACGGACGGCAAGGTCGTCGGTCAGTCGCCCGAAGGCGGCGCGGGTCAGCGTCCGCTTCAGGTCCAGAGGGCCCGCGGGGCCGGAGACGATGCCCGGCAGAGCGATCGTCGTCGTCTCGCTGACCGACAGGTCGGCCATGGCCGACCGCGCCGCTTGGAACAACGGCACCTCGGTCGCCGGGTCCTGGGTGAGGTTGATGCCGTGGTCCCGCCTGAACTCCGCGGCCAGGTGGCCGAGGATCCGCTCGGCCCAGTCCTCGCCGCCCAAGGTGGTGTCGCCGGTGGTGGCCCGGACCTCGACGCCGTCGGTGGTGAGTTCCTGCACGCTGACGTCGAGGCTGCCGCCGTCCAGGTTGACGGCCACCACCGTTCGCGCCGCCGCGGATTTCCTGGCGGCGACCAGGCCGGCGGCGGTGGGGGCGTTGACGAGCCGCAGGACGTTCAGACCGGCGATCCGGGCGGCTTCGATGAGGGCCTGCCGGTGGGCGTCGCCAGCGATGCCCGGCACACTGAGGATCACGTCGGTGATCGTCCCGCCCAGACGCGCCTCGGTGTCCCGCTTGAGCTTGCGCAGGATCCGCGCGGCGACCTCCCGGGCGGTGTAGGTCCTGCCGTCGACGTCTCCGGAACGGGGGAAGCGCCACCGGGGGTTGCCGAGGTGGCGTGCGGCGGAGAACGCGGTGCGCCGGGGCTGCTCGGCCGCCTGTTCCACGGCGGGCTCACCGACGAGCACCCGGCCGTCCGGTGCGAAGCAGACGGCCGACGGGGTGCTGACGGAGCCCTCGGCGTTCACCACCACCACAGGCTCACCGCCTTCGAGCACACAGACCGCCGAGGCGAAGGTACCGAGGCTGATACCGATCGGACGCGTCAAGGGAAAGTCCTTCCATGGCCGGCAGACGGAAGCGACCCCACGTAGTCGATCAACTACTTGGGGTGACCGTGTCGAACTTAGCCGAGCCCCGACCGTGGAGAGCGTTTCCGTCAGTACCGGGCACGCCCTCCCCCGCTCGGCTGGATAATGCCCTCTTTGACGTGCGGGAGCGGGGTGTGGTGCGGGCAGGCTTCGAACGCCTGGATCACCAGCCCCGCGAAGCGCCGGGAGGCCTTGACCTGGGTGGCGGGGGAGGCGCCGTGAATCCCCTTGTTGGCCATGAGGACGAGGATCAGGTCGTCCAAGACGAAGTCGGCCCGCAGGCGCCCGGTTTCCTTGGCTCGCCGGGCCAGTCCGGCGACCGCCCGCACCGTGTACTCGCGGCCCGCCGCGACATCCGCGACGCCGGGGAAGGCCGCCAGGAAGGCTTCGGTGAAACCCCGGTCCCGGGCGTGCAGTTCGCAGATCTTCTCGATGACCAGGCACAGGCCGCGCCACGGATCAGGGTCCGCGCAGCCCTCGTCGACGATGGCACGGCAGGCACGCAACTGCTCCGCGAAGGCGTCGGCGACGAGCGTCTGCTTGGTCGGGAAGTGCCGGTACAGGGTGGCGGGTCCGACGCCCGCGCGCCGGGCGATCTCGCGCATCGGTACGTCCAGTCCGTCGGCGGAGAACAGCGCCCGGGCGGCGTCGAGGATGCGTTCGCGGTTGTCCAGCGCGTCGGAACGCGGGGTGCGAGGCAAATGATCGGTCACCGCTCTCACTTTACGTAAACGGACGGGGGCGTCCGTTAGCGTCCGGGACGTGGGCGCTCACCGGGAACCCCGTCGGCACCCGACCGTTCGCCGGGGTCATCGCCGACCCCCGTCCGGTCGCCGGCCCCCGGCCTACCGCCGGCCCCGCCGATCACCGCGGCCGTCGGCGGCGCCCGGCCGCCCGCCGCCGGTACGGAGCAGGACCGCCCTCGTGCGGTCCGAGAACAGAACGTGGAGACGACGTTGAAGGCAATCGTGATCCAGACGTACGGCGCCCCTGACGGTCTGGCCGTCGTCGACCTGCCGGTGCCGGCGCCCGCCGCCGGGCAGGTGCTGATCGCTGTCGAGGCGGTGGGCGTCGGTGGCGTCGACGCCGTGATCCGCAGCGGGGCACTGGCCGCCTACGGCTTCACGGAGGGCCATATCCCGGGTGGTGAGGTGGCGGGCACCGTGACCGCGGTCGGTGACGGCGTCGACGCGTCGTGGATCGGCCGGCACGTGTGGGCGTTCACCGGGACCGGCGGAGGCTATGTCGAGCAGGCCGTCGCGCCGGTCGGGGAGATCCTCCCCCTGCCCAGCGGCCTGTCCGCGATCGACGCGGTGACGCTCGGGAGTTCCGGCGTGGTGGCCCACTTCGGGCTGCGCCGCGCCCGGTTCACGCCCGGGGAGACGGTGTTGGTGCGCGGGGCGGCCGGCAGCATCGGGATCACGGCCGTGCAGTTGGCGGCTCGTGCCGGTGCCTCGGCGGTGGCGGTCACGACCTCGTCGGCCGGGCGCGGCGAGCGGCTGCGCGGCCTCGGCGCGACCCATGTGCTGGAGCGCTCGGGCGAGGGCGGCGCGGACGCTCCCGCCGGTTATGACGTCATCATCGACGTGGTGGCCGGTGCGCACATGCCGTCGTTCTTCGACCGGCTCAACCCGAACGGGCGGATGGTGGCCGTGGGCGCTGTGGCGGGTCAGCCGCCCGCGGACTTCGGCATGAAGATCATGGCGGCGTTCCGAAGGTCGCTGTCCTTCGGAGCGTTCAGCGCGGCCACCGTTCCCCCGGCCGACCGGCGAGCCGTGCGCGCCGAGCAGTTCGCCGGGGCCGCTCGCGGCGAGATCGAGACGGTGGTGCACGAGGTACTGCCCCTGGAGCGAGCCGAGTCGGCACACCGGAAGATGGACGCGGGCGAGGTCTTCGGCAGGATCGTGCTGACGCCGTAGACCCGGATGCCGTAGGCCCGGATGCCGCAGACCCTGACGGCGAAGGCCTGACGTCAAGGCCCGGGTGCCGAAGGTCTGACACCGTGGGGCCTGACGTCGTGGGCCACACACCGCGGGTCCACGGGCCGGTCGTTCAGCGGCCGGCCAGGGCGCCGCCGTTGACGTGCAGGGTCTGTCCGGTGATGTGCGAGGCGGCGGGTGAGGCGAGGAACAGGACGGTGCCGGCGATGTCCTGGGGAGTGCCGGCCCGCCCGTTGGCCGTCTGGGCGAGCAGGGCGGCCCGGCGCTCGGGGGTCATGCCGTCCCGGAAGAACTCGGTGGACTCGATGTAGCCCGGGGCGACGATGTTGGCGGTGATCCGGTCCTTGCCGAGTTCCTGGGCGATCGTGAGGTTCCAGGCCTCGACGGCGGCTTTGGCCGATCCGTAGGAGCCGGAGCCGCCGCGGTGCGCCGCGATGGAACTCACGCTCACCACCGCTCCCCCCGCCGCCAGCCGGGGGCGCAGCGCGGTGGTGACCAGGACCGCGGACAGCACGTTGGCGTCGAGGTTGGCGCGCCAGGCCGCCGCCACTCCGGCCAGCCCGGACGGTGTCCCGGCGCCGATGTCGGTGTTGCCGCCGGCGTTGTTGACCAGCACGTCCACCCGCGCGGGCAGGCTGTCGAGGGCGGCCTCGACCTGCTCGGGATCGCTCGCGTCGAAGGCGATGGGGCGCACGCTCGCGCCGAGTCGCTCGGCGGTCTCCTCCAGGGCCTCCTTGCGGCGTCCGGTGATCACCACCTGGTCGCCTCGCTCGGCGAAGGCCTCGGCGATGGCCCGGCCGATGCCGGTGCCGCCACCGGTCACCACGATCTGACGCATGCTCACTCCTCGTGTCGGCCAAGGAACTTACCCCCAAGAGGCGGACCCGCCGCCCCGGCCGTCAGCCGTGCCTGCGGCGGCGGGACACCGCGACGCCGGCCGCGCCGGCTCCCAGGGCGGCGACCGCCGCGGCCCCGATCCACGGCAGAGAGCCCGTTCCGGTGGAGGCCATCGAGCCGCCCTGCGGGTTCGTCCCGCCGGACGTGCCGGCGCCGCCGTTCGCGGAGCCGCCGGTGGAGGCGCCCGTGCTCGGGGAGGCCGAGGCGGACGGGGAGGCAGACGTCGAGCCGGAGGGCGAGGGCGACGGTGAGGCGGTCGAGGTGCCGCCGGTGATCTTCAGGGTGACGGGCGCGGAGTCGTTCTGCGGGTGGTCGTCGCGGTTGGGGAAGTCGGTGCGGCCGGCGGCCTCGACGGAGCCGGGCTTCGGGTGGGCGACGGCCTGCTGGATCCGCACGTAGAAGGTGAGTTCGCTCGTGTCGCCGGCGGGGAAGATGTCGGAGATCTCGCACTCGTAGGTGCGGGTGCCCTTGAGGGGGGCTCCGCAGGCGTGGTCGTCCTCCTCGCCGGGGAAGGGGATCTTCGTGATCACGGTGCCCTCGGGCGGGGTGACGCGGTAGGTTCCGGAGCCCTGGCCCGGGCGGCTGTAGAGGTTCATCGAGCCGGGACCGTCGTTCTTCACACCGAGGGTCACCGGAACCGTCTGGCCCACCTTGCCGGTGACCTCGCCGCCGATCGCCCGGTAGTCGGCGCGCTGGGTGGTGGACACCTCGACGAATCCGCCGAAGTCGGGGAAGCCGGAGGCCGGGACGGGCTTGAGGCCGAGCGCCGGTCCGCTGCCCGTGACGGTGTAGTCGCCCGGGTTGTCGTACTCCCACGGGTTGCCGCTGCCGAGCGGCCAGGTGAGGTAGTCGACGGTGGCGTACATCAGGTCGTCCGACGTGGTGAAGTGCCACGGCTTGTCGAACGCGTAGGCCGTGCCGGGCTCGATGGGGGTGTCGAAGGTGCAGTACGCGGTGGGCTGCGGCATCGGCCGGTAGTGGCAGTTGCTGTACTGCTCGGCGACCTTCAGGCCTTCCTCGCCGAACAGCTTCACGCCGATGCCCTGGGGCGCGGCCAGCGGGCCGGCGTTGGCGATGGCGGGCGTGATGTCGAAGGCGCCGCCGGGGGTGACGCCGGTGACCTCCTTCTCCCGTTGGGTGAGGAGTTTGGGGCCGCCGATGATCGCGTGCGTCGTGGCGGTCGCCGTTCCGGCGTTGGTGGAGGTGGCGGTGTAGTGGATGTCGCCGGAGGTGCCGGGCTTCGTGCCCTTGGCGCCCTTGATGTAGAAGGGCTGGACGCTGGTCTGGCCGTCGATCGAGGTGTACGCGCAGGTGTAGACGTAGGCCTTGTGGGTGCAGGCGCCGCCGTCACCGGTGACGATCGCCTTCCCGTCGAGTTCCGTGGCGTCGATGGTCAGCTTGACGTTCTTGGCCAGCGGCTTGATGCCGTCGGGGGCGCTGAGGTTGAGTTCGAGGAGGAACAGGTCGCCGTCGCCGGGTGGTCCCTCGCCGTACTGGTAGGCGTAGTAGGTGTCCTGGGCGTCGATCGACAGCTTCACGTCGGCCGCGTGCGCCGTGCCGGGCAGTGCCGCCAGGCCGAGGCCGGCCACCGCCGCCAGGACCGCCGTCACCCGGCTCCATCGCCTTGTTCGCGCCATGCCACTCACCCGTCCCGCCTGTCTCACCCGCGTCATCCGGAACGACGCACACACGCGTTGTTCCGGATGACTCGACCCGTCACGGCAGGGGATGGTTGTGCTCCGGACGGCCGCGATTTCGCCCGCGTTCACGCGGCGTCCGTTTTCCCCCGGCTCATCCCGTCGGGTAGGCCGTTTCCGTCGGCTCATCCTGTCGGGCAGGGCGTTTCCGCCGGCTCATCCTGTCGGGTAGGCCGTTTCCGCCGGCTCAACCCGTCGGGTAGGGCGTCGTGTCACGGGCCGTTCGCAGGGCAGCCGCCCACCAGGCGAGCTGGTCCAGCAGAGTCTTGGCGTACGCGGGGGCGGCCGGGTCGAGCGGCCGGCCGTCCTGCCAGGCCGTGTAGTAGTTGGGGAAGGCGAGGCCGTCGCGGATCGTCACGGCGTGCAGTTCGGTGAGGACGTTCTCCAGGTGGAGGGCCGCGTGCCGGCCGCCGGCGGCGCCACCGTAGCTCACGAAGGCGACGGGCTTGGCCACCCACTGGGTGAAGTGCCAGTCGACGGCGGCCTTCAGCGAGGCGGGGTAGCTGTGGTTGTACTCGGGTGTGACCAGCAGGAAGGCGTCGGCGCTCGCCAGCGCGGATGTCAGGGGCCGCATCCCGGCCGGGCGCGGGTAGTCGTCACCGGCGTACTTCGGCGACGCCGCGGGCAGCTCCAACGGGATGTCCACGTCGGCGAGATCGACGAGGTGGACGTCGAATCCGCCGTGCTGCCGCGCCTGTTCGGCGGCCCAGGACGCGACGACCGGGCCGAACCGCCCTTCCCTGACGCTGCCGACGATGATCACGAGCTGGTACGGGTTCTCCATGCCCCTCACGATCGTGCCGGGGCCGGACACCAGCCAGACCGTGGTCAGGCTGGCCCTGGCGGGGCCACCCTGAGCAGTCCGTGGGCGGCGCCCCGCGTCGTATCCTCGGGGTCATGGGTTCGCCTCTGGGGGATTTCGTCCGGGCCAGGCGGGACAGCATCCAGCCCGCCTCGCTGGGACTTCCGGACCACGGGCGCCGCCGGTCGCCGGGGCTGCGCCGTTCGGACCTCGCCGCGCGGGCCGGGATCAGCGTCGAGTACCTGACCCGGCTCGAGCAGGGCCGTGACCGCAATCCCTCGATCCCGGTGGTGAACGCGCTCGCCGACGCGCTCGGCCTCGACCCGCCGGAACGCGAGCACCTGCGGTATCTCACGAAGATCACCGGCGGCGCGTGTTCCGCCCACGCCCGGCCCGCCCCGCCGCGTCGGCAGGTGCGCGGCCCGGTGCTTGAGACCCTTCGCCTCCTGGAACCGGGAGTCGCGATGGTGACCAACCGGCTGGGTGACGTCCTCGCCCACACCAGCGGCTTCGCGGCGGTGACGAGCCGCACCGGGCTGCTGGACGCGGAGGCGCCGAACGTCACCCGGTATGTGTTCACCGACCCGCGTGCGCGGACGTTCTTCGCGGACTGGGAGGCGGTCGCGGACGAGCAGGCCTTCGACCTGTGGCTCGCGCCGTCCGTCGAGAACTCGGAGTGGTTCGCGGCGGAACTCGCGCCCGTCGCGGGCCCCGACTTCACCCGGCGGCTGCACCGTCACCTGGTTCCGCCGCGCGGCCCGCTCCGTCTCGCCCATCCCTCGGGCCACGAACTGCGGCTGCTGCGCGAGACGCTCGAACTGTCCTCGGACGCGCAGCAGTTGGTCGTCTTCCTGCCCGCGGACGACGCGACGGCGGGCGCGCTCGGCGAGCTGCGGCGCCGACACCACGGCGGCCTCCAGGCGATCTCGTAGCAAGCCGCGAGGACGGTCGCGTGGCGGGCGCGGCGGTTCGCGGCGCGTCCGGCCGGTTCGGCCGGTTCGGCGGGGATCGCTCAGCAGCGCGCCCTCCGGTGCCGCTCAGTCCTGCGGGCTGATCCCCCGGACCGTCAGGGCGAGGAGCCGGTCCGCCTCGGCGGCGGGGTCGGGGTGGTGCTCGGTGGCGAGTGCGATGCCCGTGACGAGTGAGATCAGGTCGGCGGTGGTCACCTCGGGGGCCACCGCGCCTGCCTGCGCGGCGCGGTGCAGCAGGGGGCCGACGGCGCCGCCGAGCCGCGCCGCGCAGGCGTTGACGTGGTCCGCGTCCCGCGCCCCGTCCTGGAGCAGCGCGTCGGCCATGCCGCGCGCGGAGGTGGCGTACGCGGTGAGCGCCCCCAGCCAGTCCAGGAGGGCGGCCCGGGGGTCGTCGGCGTCGGCGAGGCCGACCGCGCGGGCGCACAGGGCGTCGATCCGCTCGCTGAACACCGCCTCCAGCAGGGCCCGGCGGCCGGGGAAGTGGCGGCGCACGGTGGCCGATCCGACGCCCGCGGTACGGGCGATCTGTTCCAGGGAGGCGTCGGCGCCGTGTGCGGCGACCTCCGCCTCGGCCACCGCGAGGATCCGTGCGTAGTTGCGCCGGGCATCCGCGCGCTGGGTCGTCATGGCGTCCTCTCCGGCCTTGCCAAGTGGCGGGGCCCTCCGTATCGTACGCGAAACGTAAACGGCGGGCCCCGCCGTTTACGTTCACCCCTCACTTGAGGAGCACCGTGACCGCAGAGTCCACCCCCATACTCGTCGTCGGCGCCACCGGTCAGCAGGGCGGCGCCACCGCGCGCGCTCTGCTCGCGGCGGGGGTTCCCGTCCGGGCGCTGGTCCGCGACCCCGCCGGCGCGCGGGCGAAGGCCGTCGGGGCGCTCGGCGCCGAACTGGTCACCGGCGACCTCGACGACCGTGCCTCCCTGGACCGGGCGGCGGCGGGCGCGCGCGCCGTGTTCTCCGTGCAGATGCCCGACCTGGAAGGCCGCGGGTTCGACGGCGAGGTCGCGCAGGCCGTCAACCTGATCGGGGCCGCGCGGGAGGCCGGGGTCCCGCAGTTCGTGCACACCTCCGTGTCCGGCGCCGGGCAGCACGTCGGCTGGGTCAAGGGGCGCTGGGCCTGGATGGAGCCGTACTACACGGCGAAGGCCGGCATCCAGGACCGGGTCCGCGAGGCGGGTTTCCCGTACTGGACGCTCATCAAGCCGGGCTTCTTCATGGAGAACTTCCGCCCCTCCGCGGAGATCATGTTCCCGCGCGGGGTCGAAGGCGGTCTGGTGAGCCTGCTGAAGCCCACGACCCGGCTGTCCCTGGTCGCCGTCGAGGACATCGGCGGGGCGGCAGCCGCGGCCGTCGCCGCGCCGGAGGACTTCCACCGGGTCGAACTGGAACTGGCGGGCGACTTCCTGACGATGACGGAGATCGCGCAGGTCCTCTCGCGTGCTCTGGGCGTCGAACTGACCGCGCCCGACATGACGGAGGCGGAAGCGACCGCCGCCGGAATGCCCTCCATGGGCTTCGGGCAGTCCCACATCAACGAGCACTCCCAGCCGGCCCGCCCCGAGTTCGCCCGGGACCTCGGTCTGTCCGTCACCCGTTTCGAGGACTGGGCCCGGGAGCACCTGCGCGACGGCCGGTGACACCGGTACCGGCCGGCCCGGGCGTTCGGCCCCTCCCCCGCGCCGGGCGGTCAACCGGGCCCGGCACCCCGGGCTCCCCCGGCGCCTGAGCCGGGCCCGGGACATACCTCGGCCAGGTGTTCCCGGGCCCTCGTCACGTTCGCGGCCAGGTCGTCGGTCGCGTCGAGGACCAGCCGGCGATCCGCCCAGGGTTCGTACGCGGCCCGGCTCCGCTGGACGGCTTCCCAGGTCGGCTCCCGGAAACCGTCGATGCCCCGGGACCGGCTCTCCAGCCGGCGCCGGTGCACCCGCTCGTCCGGGCAGACCATCTCGATGAACGCGACCCGCGTACCGTGGCGTTCGGCGAGCAGGCGCCATTGGCCGCGAGCCGCCTCCACCGCGTTGACGGCGTCGACGATCACGGTCTGCCCGAGGGCCAGTATCCCGTCGGCGACGGCCTCGGCGACGAGATACGCCGCCAGGCCGGTCGGCTGGCCGCGGTCCACCCCGGCCCGCCACAGCGCGGCCTCGACCGGGTCGACCGACACCAGCGCGGGGGCAGCGCCCGGCCCAGCCGCACGGCGACCGAGCTTTTGCCCGCGGCGGGGAGACCGGCCATCACGATCAGCATGACGGCACTGTCGCACATCCGGCCGCGGGCGCCCCGGCGCACGGACCGGCCGGGTCCCGACGGCACGACCGGCGGCCCCGCGCGGCCCCGGCCGCCTCCCTTGACACCCATGCGAGCGCACGACGTACGGTGAACCCGCACGTACCGGACGGGTGGAGGCCCTCGATGCACGTACCTTGCGCGGCACCTCGGTGTGCCTGCACGGGTACGCGCCTGATCACCCGGCGGCACGTCGACTACTGCCGCACCTCCTCCGCGGTCTGTCCTTCCGTACACGTCTGATCGCCTCCGCCGCCTCGCCCTGCCCCGGCGGCCGCCTGCCCACGTGTACTCGGAAGGATCACCCATGTCCGGCCCCGCCCTGCACCTCGCTGTCGAACTCGACGGCGACGGCGCCCATCCCGCGGCCTGGCGCCGCGCCGCCCACTCCCCCGACCAGCTCCTCACCCCGCGCCGCGTGGCCCACGTCGCCGCCGTGGCCGAGAACGCCGGATTCACCCTGGTCACCCTCGACGACGGGGCGCTGCCGCCCGGCGTCTCACCCGATCCGGTGGGCCGGATCGGCGCCGTGGAACGGGCCGCCTTCGTCGCCGCGTCCACCAGCACGATCGGCATCGCTCCCACCGTGCCGCTCACGTACGCCGAACCCTTCCACGTGTCCGGCCAGTTGGCGTCGCTGGACCACATCTCCGCCGGCCGCGCCGGATGGGTGGTCACGGAGGAGGACCGGCCCGAGGCGGCCCGCGCCTGGGGCCGCCCCGAGGTGTCGGAGCCGGACGCGCGGGCGCGGGAGTCGCGCGACGGGGTGGAGGTGGCGCGGGCCCTGTGGGACTCGTGGGAGGACGACGCGGTCATCCGGTCGGTGGCCACGAGCCGCTACCTCGATCGCGACCGGCTGCACTACATCGACTTCACCGGGGAGACGTTCGCGGTGAAGGGGCCGGCGATCGTGCCGCGCCCGCCCCAGGGGCAGCTCGTCGTGATCGGCGACCCGGACGCGGTTCCCGCCGCACAGCTCGACGTCGCCCTCGTGGCGGGCCGCGACCTCGCGGCGGTCGGCGCGGCCACGGTCGCCGCCGGCACACCGGTGGTCCTCGCCGAGGTCGAGGTCGCGCTGGACACCCCGGAGGCCACCGGCGCCGAGCGCGTCGCCGACCTGGAGCGGTACGCGCCCTGGACCGACCGCGGACGGCTGCGGCTCACCGGCTCTGCCACGCAACTCGTGGCGCTGCTGGCCGAGTTGAGCACGGTCGTGGACGGGGTACGGCTGCATCCCCTGGTGATCGACGAGGATCTGCCCGTCCTCTCGCGTCTCGTGCTGCCCGCGCTCGGCGAGCGGCGTCTCGTCACCCGGCCGCTGCCGGGCACGTCCCTGCGCTCGACCCTGGGGCTGGAGCGCCCCGCGAACCGGTTCGCCGCCGCGGCGGTCCAGGAGGAAGCCCGATGACCCGCACCGATCCCCTCGACGTCCCCCGCCCCGACGCCCGGCTCCACTTCGGGGTGTTCTTCCAGGGCGTCAACCACTGGACCATCTGGTCCGCGCCCGACAGCGGCTCGCAGATCGACCCCGCCTCCTTCCGCCGGGTCGCCCAGACCGCCGAACGGGGCCTGTTCGACGCGTTCTTCCTCGGTGAGGGGCTGCGGCTGCGCGAGGTCGACGGCCGGATCCACGACCTCGACGTGGCCGGACGTCCCGACGCCATCACCCAGCTCGCCGCACTGGCCGCCGTCACCCGGCGGATCGGCCTGGTCAGCACCTCCAACTCCACCTTCAACGAGCCCGCCGACCTCGCCCGCCGGCTGTCCGGCCTCGACCTGCTCTCCGAGGGGCGGGCCGGCTGGAACGTGGTCACCACGGACAACGCCTGGACCGGCGCGAACTTCCGGCGCGGCGGCTATCTCGACCACGCCGACCGCTACCGGCGCGCCGAGGAGTTCCTGACCGTGGCCCGCGCGATCTGGGACGGCTGGCAGGACGGCGCGGTCGCCGGTTCAGCGGGCGCCCCCGCCTGGTCGGCGCCCTCCGCCGTCCAGCCCGTACGCCATCGCGGGCCGCAGTTCGACGTGGATCTCGCGCCGACCCTGCCGCGCAGCGCCCAGGGGCATCCGGTCGTCTTCCAGGCGGGGGACTCGGGTGAGGGACGGGACTTCGCCGCGCGCAACGCGGATGTCATCTTCTCCGCGCACGGCACCGACTTCGAGGACGCGCTGACGTTCGCCGAGGACATCCGGCGCCGGCTGCGGGCCGTCGGCCGGCCCGACGACGACCTGCGCATCCTGCCCGGCACGGAGATCATCATCGGTGCGACCGAGGCGGAGGCGCTGGAGAAGAAGCAGTGGATCCGGCTGCAACAGGTGACTCCGGCGACGGCGTTGGGCATCGCCGGGCTGCTGTGGGGCATCGACCTGTCCGACCGGGACGCCGACGGGCCGCTGCCCAAGGAGGACCCGGTCGTCGGTGAGAACGACGGCTCCTTCGGCTCCCGGCGTGTGGCCGACCCGCGCGCGGTCGCGGCGGAGTGGCGCGCCAGGGCGGAGGCGAACAAGTGGTCCCTGCGCGAGGCCGTCATCAACCTCGGTCCGCAGCGCGGCCATGTCGGCACACCGTCCGGCCTCGCCGACAAGTTCGCCCGGTTCGTGCGCCACGGCGCTCTCGACGGCTTCAACGTCACCCCGTATCTGATCCCGGAGGGCCTCGACGACATCGTCGACCTGCTCGTCCCCGAGCTTCAGGAACGCGGCGTGTACCGCACCGAGTACACCGGTACGACGCTCCGCGAGCACCTCGGTCTGCGTGAACCACTCACCCGGCGTTCCGCGGGCGAGGTGCGGCAGGCGGGCTGACGGTCCCGCGCGGACAGGGGTGGCTCGCCGGCATGTGACGCCGGCGAGCCACCCCTGTCGCCGTCTTCGCCGGGAGGAACCCCGGGGGCCGCGCTCTGTTGCGACAACTGCCGCTCTGTGAAGGGTTCATGACGCCATGTAACGCCCCGTGAGTGCGCCATGGCAGGTATATGACAAGCCCCGTTTTCCCTTGTCTCCGCGCTCCGCGATGGTCAACGGTGGGCAAACCGCAGGCGCTTACTCCGGCCTCCGGTGATGTGCGTGCAGCGAACCCCCACCGAGCGAGTCCCATCGAGCGCGCCGACGGCGCGCCCCCTGCAGAAGGAATCCTCGCGATGACACTCATCCACACCACCCGGCGGCGTCTCGCCGCGGCGATCGCCACGATCGCCGCGGTCGGGGCCCTGGGAGCGACCGCCGAGCTTCCGGCGAGCGCGGCACCGGCCGAGGGCCGTGTGCTGCACGCAGGAGCGGCCGAGGCCGTCCCGGGCAGCTACATCGTCACCCTGAAGGACTCGGCGGGCGTCAAGGCCGCCTCCGCCGACGGCAAGGACCTGATAGCCGGCTACGGCGGCAAGGTGAAGCGCACCTTCCGTACCGCGCTCAACGGCTACGCGGCCACCCTCACCGCCGCCGAGGCCCGCAGACTCGCCGCGGACCCCTCGGTCGCCTCCGTCGAGCAGGACCAGAAGGTCCACGTGGACGCCACCCAGTCCAGCGCGCCCTGGGGCCTGGACCGCATCGACCAGCCGGCGCTTCCGCTCAGCGGCACCTACACCTACCCGGACACGGCCGGCGGCGGAGCCACCGTCTACGTCCTGGACACCGGAGTGCGCATAACCCACCAGGAGTTCGGCGGCCGGGCCTCCTACGGCTACGACTTCGTCGACAACGACACCACCGCCCAGGACGGCTACGGCCACGGAACCCATGTGGCGACCACCGTCGCCGGCAGCACCTACGGCGTCGCCAAGAAGGCGAAGATCGTGGCGGTGCGGGTGCTCGGGAACGACGGTTCCGGCACCACGGCGGGCGTCATCGCCGGGGTCGACTGGATCACCGCGCACCACACCAGCCCGTCCGTGGCCAACGTCTCCCTGGGAGGCGGCGCCAGCACCTCGCTGGACAACGCCGTTCGCAACTCGATCGCCTCGGGCGTCACGTACTCCATCGCGGCCGGCAACTCCGGTGCCAACGCGGCGAACTACTCCCCCGCCCGGGTGAGCACCGCCCTCACGGTCGGCGCCACCACCAGCACCGACGCCAGGGCCAGCTACTCCAACTACGGTTCCACCGTCGACCTGTTCGCCCCGGGCTCGAACATCACCGCCGGGTGGAACAGCTCCGACACCGCCACCTACACCGGTTCGGGAACCTCGTTCGCCGCCCCGCACGTCTCGGGCGCCGCGGCCGTCTACCTGACGAGCCACCCCTCGGCCACCCCGGCCCAGGTCGCCACGGCGCTGGTCAACGGCGCCACGTCCAACGTGCTGACCGGCATCGGCTCCGGCTCGCCCAACAAGCTCCTGCGCCTCGTCCCGTAACACCCCGCCGCCGCGGTCGTCCGCCCGCCAGGAGCCCCGTGCTCCCGGCGGGCGCACGACGTGTGACGGCGACCGCGCCCGGCGAGCGGGGGCCGCAACTGTCCAAGGACGGCCGGTGTTTGTCCATGGAGCCGGTCCGGCCTGCTCCCTAGGCTCGGCGGCGTCCGCCTCAGCCGGCCAGCAGCCCGTCGGGAGCCGTCCGTGTCCACGAGTCCGAGCCGCCCGGCCGTCCTCGCCGCCGCCCCCGCCGTGTCCGTGGCCGCCGCCCTGCTCCCGGCGGTGTCCTCGGGAACCTCGTACCACGTCGACTGCTTCGGCGTGGGCGTCACTCGCGAAGGCGAGCGAGGACGTGTACGGGCCCGGCGACCGGCTTCTGCTCCGGCGCGGCACCACGTGCGCGGGCGTCCTGGCGCCCGGGGGCGCGGGTGCGGAGGGTGCGGAGGGTGCCTCGGCGCGGATCGGCGGCCCGCTCCTCTTCCCCCCTTTCAACGCCGCTTCTCCGGCCGCCACTTCAGGCCCCCGACAGTCCCTCGGGGCCCAAGCTCATCCCTTCTAGGAAAGGTCCACCCCTGCCGTGTCCCGTCAACTGCCCAATGTCATCGTCGTCCTGACGGACCAGCAGCGCTGGGACACCACCGGCGTGCACGGCAATCCGGCCGATGTCACACCGGAGTTCGACCGGATCGCCCGTACGGGGACGCACATCGAGCAGGCGCTCACGCCGCAGCCGGTGTGCGCGCCGGCCCGGGCCGCGTTGCAGACCGGCCGCTTTCCGACCGCGACCGGCGTGTTCCGCAACGGCCTTCCGCTGCCGGACGGGATCCCGACCATCGCCGGAGTCTTCGCCGAGGCCGGCTACACCACCGGCTACATAGGCAAGTGGCATCTGGCGGCCGGGGCCTCGGGGGCCGGACCGGTGGCACCCGAGCGCCGGGGCGGCTACCAACGCTGGCTGGCGAGCGACCTGTTGGAGTACACCTCCGACGCCTACCGGACCGTCCTGTACGACGAGGACGGCGAGGCGGTGCGTCTGGTGGGCTTCCGCTCGGACGCGCTGGTCGACGCGGCCGTGCGCTTCGTCGCCGACCACCACGACCGGCCGTTCTTCCTCTTCCTGTCCCTCCTGGAGCCCCACCACCAGAACGCCACCGACGACTATCCGGCGCCGGAGGGCTACCGCGAGCGCTACGAGGGCCGCTGGATGCCCGCGGACCTCGCCGCGCTCTCCGGCGGCGCGCCCCAGGGAGGCGCGCACCGCCACATCGGCGGATATCTCGGGCAGATCAAGCGGGTGGACGAGGGGATCGGCAGACTGCGGGACACGCTGCGCAGCCTCGGCCTGACCGACTCCACCGTCCTGGCCTGGACGGCGGACCACGGCTCGCACTTCCGCACCCGCAACGACGAGTACAAGCGCTCCGCGCACGACGCCTCCGTCCGCGTCCCGCTCGCGCTGACCGGACCCGGATTCACCGGCGGCGGGCAGGTCCGCCACCCGGTGAGCACGGTGGACCTGATGCCCGCGCTCGTGGAGGCCGCCGGGCTGACCGTTCCGGTGGGTGTCCAGGGCCGTTCCTTCCTGCCGCTGGTCGGTGGCGGAGCCGACCCCGGGCGGCCGGAGGAGGTCTTCGTCCAGATCAGCGAGTCCCACGTGGGCCGGGCCGTGCGCACCGACCGGTGGAAGTACGCGGTGGCCGCACCGGACGGCGACCCGTGGGAGGATTCCGGCGCCGTACGGTACGTGGAGACCGAGTTGTACGACCTGCACGCCGATCCGCACGAACTCGACAACCTCGCGGGCCGGGCCTCGCACCGGGAGGTCGCCGGCACCCTGCGCGAGGCGCTGGCCCGCTGGATGGTGCGGGTGGGTGAGGAGCCGCCTGTCGTCGAGCCGGCCCCGGTGCGTGATCCCGGCGGTCGCCACGCCGACCCGGAGGTCCGCCAACTCCCTTGGGACGAGCTGCCGTTCGGCCACCGGGCGGCTTCGTCCCGCCCGGCGGGGTGATCCGTCCTCAGTCTGCGCGGTGGGTGATGTGTCCGCCCATGGCCGTGAGGCGGACGGGTGCTTCGGCGGTCTCGTCAGCGGGTGCGGTGACGGGGTCCACGCCGAGGGCCGTGAGGTCGGCCCGCAGGCCGGGGGCGATGCGTCCGGCGTTCTCCCCGGCGGCGCGTGCCGCGTGGGAGGTGCAGCCTTCCAGGGCCATCAGGCCGGTGAGTCCCTGGCGGGAACCGGCGGCGCCCCGCGGTGCCTGCGCCATGGACAGGACGCGGCGGACGTCGTAGTGCGCGATCGGCCAGTCCGAGCCGAGGGCGAGGACGGCTCCGGCGTCGCGCAGGTCGCGGATGCGCCAGGCGCGGGACGCCCGTTCGGGACCGAGCCGCCTGGACCATTCGTCCGTCCGGTCGCCGCGTGTGTAGGCGGTGTGGGGCGGCTGCATCGACGCGGCGACGCCGAGGGCGGCGAACCGGGGGATCGTGTCGTCGGGGACCGTCTCGATGTGCTCGATCCGGTGCCGGCCCGCGCCGCTCGCGCCGAGGGCTTCGACGGTGTCCAGGACGTGCCGTACGGCCGCGTCGCCGATGGCGTGGGTGGCGGTTCCGACGCCCGCCGCGTGCAGATGGCGGACGGCGTCGGAGTAGGCCTGGGGGTCGGGCCAGAAGGCGTCGGTGCCCTGGCCGTGGCAGTCGGCGTGCTCCAGCCAGGCGGTACCGCCCTCCACGGTGCCGTCCATGAAGAACTTGACGCCTCCGACACGCCAGTACCGTCCGGCCTCGCGCTGGAGGGCGATCAGGGCGTCGAGGCCGTCCTTGTCCGTGCCCGGCATGCACCACGGTGCGAGGCGCAGCCGCAGCGGCAGGACCGCCTCCTCCTCGACGGAGGCGAGGAGTTCGGGTACGTCGCCGTGCCCGAGGTCCATGACGTGGGCGCCGGTGAGGCCGGTGGCCGCCATCCGCGACAGCAGCGTGAGCAGCCCGGTGCGGCGTTCGGCGAAGGAGGGCCGGGGGACGACGTCGAGCATCAGGTCCATGGCGGCGTGTTCGACCAGGTGTCCGGTGGGGCGGCCGTCCGCGTCGCAGACGATCTCCGCGCGCTGGGCGAAGGCGCGGGGTCCGGTGATTCCCGCCGCCTCGAGGGCGGTGGCGGTGGCGAGGGCGGAGTGGCCGTCGTAGAAGCGGATGAAGGCGGGCGCCCCGTCGAGTTCGTCTTCCATAAGGGCGCGGTCGATCCGGCGGCCCGCGAACACGTTGTGGTCCAGGCCCCAGGCGATGATCCAGCCGTCGGACCGTGGGGCGTCACGCAGGGCGGCGCGGAGTCCGTCGAGGGTGCGCACGCCGGACAGGTCGGTGCCGGTCGCCATCTCAAGGCCCCACACCGGGTGGCTGTGCGCGTCGACCAGTCCGGGTACGAGGGTGGCGCCGGTGAGGTCGACGCGCTCGGTTCCCGGCCCGCTCCAGTCGCGGACGAGGTCTTCGGCCGTGCCGACGGCCGCGATCAGCCCGTCCCGGACGGCCACCGCCGTCGCCTCGGGCAGGGCGGGGTCGAGGGTGCGGACGTGGGCGCCGGTGAGCAGCAGGTCGGCTACGGACACGAGGGTGAACTCCGTTCGGGTGCGGCGGGTATGGGGGAAGGGGGCGCGGCCGGTCAGGCCCGCGCCGGGCCGGTGTGGCCGGCATCGGCGGGGTCCGCTTCGGCGTCGGCGGGCTCGGCGGCGAACCGCTCGAAGACGTCGGGCCTGCGCCTCCGCAGCCGCCGGGCGAGCACCAGGCCGAGGACGAAGACGGCCGGGGCGACGGCCAGCAGCACCGAGTTGACGAGCGAGGACGCTCCGGTGAACAGGTCGAGGTGAGTACTGACGAGCACGATCGCCAAGCCGAGCAGCACGGCGGCGACAACCGGCGCGACGAGCGTGCGCAGGACACCCTCCTGGTGAGCGACGCGGCGGAAATAGCAGGGCACGGCGATGGCGGCGAGGAGCTGGAGCAGCAACAGGCCCACCATGCCGGGGGTGTTGACCCACAGCAGCAGCTGGGCGTACGGGTCGGCGCCCGCGGCCCAGAAGGCGAGGACGACGGCCGCGCCGAGCACGGTCTGCGCGAGGCCTGCGACGTACGGGGAGCGGTGCCTGGCGTGGACGCGGCCGAAGGCCTGGGGCACGACGCCTTCCTCGGCGAGGGCGAGCCCGTAACGGTTGATGGCGTTGTGGAAGGCGAGGAGCGAGGCGAGGACGCTGGTCACGATGAGCACGTGCATCAGGTCGGCCGCCCACCCGCCGACGAAGGTGCGGATGGCCGAGAAGAACAGTCCGGCCGGGTCGTCTTCCGCGGCGGCCACCACTCCGGCGTCGCCGAACGCCTGGATCACGGTCCAGACGACGAACGCGTAGAACAGTCCGAGGAAGGCGACCGCGATGTAGGTCGCGCGGCGGACGGTGCGGCCGGGGTCGCGGGCCTCGCGGCGGTAGATGACGGTCGACTCGAAGCCGGTGAACGCGGCGAACGCGAAGGCGAGGACGGCCGCGGTGCCGGGGACGAACACGTTGTGCGGGGCGAAGGAGGCGGCGGACAGGCCGTGCGCGCCGTGCCGGAGCAGCACGCCGGCCGCCAGCAGGACGAGGATGCCGGTCTCGGCGCAGAGCAGGACGCCGAGGAGTCTGGCCCCGAAGTCGATGGAGCGGAAGCCGCCGTACCAGATGAGGACGAGCCCGGCGAGGGAGACCGGGAGCCAGGGGATGTCGATGCCGAACAGGGCGTGCAGGGTGTCCTGGGTGGATGTGCCGAGCAGGCCGTAGACGCCGATCTCCATGCCGTTGTAGCCGACCATGGCGAGCAGCGCTGCGCCGATGCCGACGGAGCGGCCGAGTCCACGGGTGATGAAGGCGTAGAAGGCTCCGGCGCTGCGGACGTGGCGGCTCATGGTGGTGAATCCGACGGCGAACACGGTGAGGGTCACGCCCGCGAGGAGGTAGCCGACCGGTGCGCCGATGCCGCCCAGCGCGATGGCGAACGGGGCGACGCCCGCCATGACGGTGAGCGGGGCGGCGGCGGAGACGACGAAGAAGGCGATGTCGGCGGTACCCAGGGTTCCGGCGCGCAGGGTGGGTTCGGTACGGACGCCGGTGGCGGGACGGGGCTGTGTCTGCGGTGGGGTTGCGGGCATGCGGAGAAGAGCCCTTCTGGCGGCGGGGAGCGGGGTCCGGGGGCGAGGAGAGCGGGGCATGGGTGGCGGCCCCGGAAGCTAAATCTAAAGGCTTTCGGTTTCGGCAATGTAGCCTCCGTCTGGGCATTCGGGAAGACCTCAGATCCGGGAGAGCGCGATGGGACGGCCGAGCAAGCCGCTGCTGGACAGGGAGCGCATCACCACGACCGCGCTCGAACTCGTCGACGCGGAGGGCGACTTCAGCGTTCCGAAGATCGCCAGGCGGCTCGGGGTGCAGACGGGGTCGGTGTATCACCACGTGGACGGCCGGGACGGCATCGTGGAGCTGCTGCGCGAGCGGGTGGCCGTCGCGATCGACGCGGCGCCGCTGACGGCCGAAGAGCGGCCGTGGGACCGGCGGATGGCGGACTGGGCCCGTTCCTACCGTGCCGCCTTCGCCGCCCACCCGAGGGCGATCCCGCTGCTCACCACGTCACCCGTGCGGGCGCCCCGGGTGCTGGAGCAGTACGAGCTGGCGGCCGGTCTGCTGCTGGACGCCGGTTTCCCGCTGCCGGACGTGATGCCGGTGATCATCGGCCTGGAGAACGTGGTCCTGGGTTCGGCCCTGGACATGGCGGCGCCGGAGACGATGTGGGAGCTGACCGACGAGGCGGCGACTCCCCGGCTGGCCGCGGCGCTGGCGGCGATGGGCCGGGGGCGCGCCGACGCGGCCTTCGAACTGGCCCTGACCGGCTTCCTGGCGCACGCCCGTTCGATGCTGCTGCCGTGAGATGCCGCGTCCGTATCCTGGCAGCATGCGCATGCGCCCCACACTGAGCTGGACCCCCACCGGCGATCTGCCGCCCGGCACCGTTGATCTCGGCCCGGTGACCGAGGCCCTGCGCGCGGGCGGTGTGCTGGTGCTCAGCGGGGCGGGCATCTCCACGGAGTCCGGCATCCCCGACTACCGGGGCGAGCACGGGAGCCTGAGCCGGCACACCCCGATGACCTACCAGGAGTTCACCGCGAGCGCCCGGGCGCGGCGACGGTACTGGGGCCGCAGTCATCTCGGCTGGCGGACGTTCGGCCGGGCCCGCCCCAACCACGGGCACCGGGCCCTCGCCGCGTTCGAACGGCACGGCCTGATCGCCGGGGTGATCACCCAGAACGTGGACGGTCTGCACCAGGCCGCGGGCAGTGAGGGCGTGGTGGAACTGCACGGCAGCCTGGAGCGAGTCGTGTGCCTGTCCTGCCACGACCGCAGCCCGCGCCGTGAACTCGCCCGGCGGCTGGAGGAGGCCAACCCGGATTTCGAGCCGACGGCCGCCGCGATCAACCCGGACGGCGACGCCGACCTCACGGACGAGCAGGTCGGTCACTTCCACGTCGTGCCCTGCACGGTCTGCGGCGGTGTCCTCAAGCCGGACGTGGTGTTCTTCGGCGAATCCGTGCCGCCGTCGCGTGTCGAGGAGTGCCGCCGGCTGGTCCGCGAGGCGGCCTCGTTGCTGGTCCTGGGCTCCTCGCTGACGGTGATGTCCGGTCTCCGGTTCGTCCGTCAGGCCGCCGAGGCGCAGAAGCCGGTGCTGATCATCAACCGTGACCCCACGCGGGGCGACCAGCACGCCGTCACCCGGGTCGAACTCCCGCTGGGAGCGGCGCTCACCTCCGTGGCGGAGCGACTGGAGATCCCGCCCGACGGGGCGGTGGCCTGAACCTCGCTCGACGGGACGGTGGCCGCTCCCTTGCCTTCGGGGCCGACCAGCGGCTTCGGCGCGTACGCCCGAAGAACGGCGAGGCCACGGCGCGGACGCCCGGACAACGGCCAGGCCACGGCGCGTGCGCCCGGACAACGGCCAGGCCACGGCGCGCACGCCCGAAGGCCTGGTCACCGGGTGAGGGGCGGTCCCGGCATCTCGGTCGCCGGGGCGCGGGGACAGGGGGCGGCGTTCGGAATTCCGGCCCCGCGTCCGCCGTCGCCCGTCCGGGTCGGAGCCGGGAGGCGCGCCCGCCGAAGGCGGGGCGGGCGGCAGGCGGCCGTGTAGAGAGGACCGTGCACCAGCCCTGACGGCGTCGGACCGGTGACGGCTCGGGCCCGGCAAGGGAACGGGCCGGTCACCGCGTCCGCCGGCCGGGCTGCCGCACGTCCGCCGAGGCGATGGAGGCCGAGCCCCCGTATGACCACTGCCCACTGGCTCTTCGGTGACCAGCTAGGTCCCCACTTCCTCTCCCCCGGCGAGGACGGGCCGGACCGCGACGCGCCCGTGGTGATCATCGAGGCGCGTTCCGTGTTCCGCCGCCGGCGCTTCCACCGGGCGAAGGCGCATCTGGTCCTGTCGGCGATGCGGCACCGCGCCGCCGAACTCGGCGACCGGGCCCGCTACATCCGCGCCGACACCTACCGCGAGGGCCTGCGCGAAGCCCTCGGCGACATCGGAGGCGGCGGCCGGGACAGCGCGGGCAAGGCGACGGTGACGGTGCATCATCCGACCTCGCACGCGGCCCTTCGGCTGGTGCGGTCGCTCGACGGTGTCAGCGTCCTGCCGGCCCGTGGCTTCCTGGTGCCGCACGCGGACTTCCGCGCCTTCGCCGACGGCCTCGGCGGCAAACGGCTGCGCCAGGAGGACTTCTACCGGTGGGTGCGGCGCGGCCACGACCTGCTGATGGACGGTGACACCCCGGCGGGCGGGCGCTGGAACCACGACCACGACAACCGCGAACCGCCGCCCAAGGACACCCGCGTCCTGGACGCGCCGACGCCCTACCGGCCACGCGAGGACGCGATCGACGAGGAGGTCCGGCACGACCTGGACCGGTGGGAACGCGACGGCGAGGTGCGCTTCGTCGGCCGCGACGGCCCCCGGCGCTTCCCCGCCTCCCGGCGTGAGGCGCTGGCCGCGCTCCGGCGGTTCGTGGAGCACCGGCTCACGGGGTTCGGCGCGTACGAGGACGCGATGCTGGCGGCGGACCCGGTGATGAGCCACAGCCTGCTGTCCTCGTCGCTGAACCTCGGTCTGCTGCATCCCGCCGAGTGCGTCGAGGCGGCGGAGGACGCGTGGCGGGCCGGGCGGGCGCCGGTCAACAGCGTGGAGGGGTTCGTCCGGCAGATCGCGGGCTGGCGCGAGTACGTCTGGCAGCTCTACTGGTACTTCGGCGAGGACTACCGGCACAGCAACACCCTGGGGCACGACGCACCGCTCCCCGACTGGTTCCTCGAACTCGACGCGGACGCGGTGACCGCCCGTTGTCTGGCCACGACCCTGGCCCAAGTCCGCGACACCGGGTGGACCCACCACATCCCGCGGCTGATGCTGCTCGGGAGTCACGCCCTCCAGCGCGGCTGGGACCCGGAGGCGGTCACCGACTGGTTCCACCGCTGCTTCGTCGACGGCTACGACTGGGTCATGCTGCCCAACGTCGTCGGCATGTCCCAGTACGCCGACGGCGGCCGTATGACCACCAAGCCCTACACCTCGGGCGGCGCGTACGTGCACCGCATGAGCGACCTGTGCGGGGGCTGCGCGTACCGGCCGACGGAGCGGGTGGGCGACCGCGCCTGTCCCTTCACCACCGGGTACTGGGCCTTCCTGCACCGGCATCGGGGCCTGCTGTCCGGCAACAACCGGATGAGCCAGGCGGTCCGCGGTCTCGACCGGCTCGGCGACCTGGACGAACTGCTGCGTCAGGCCCGGGCCGCCGGCGACGCCCCGCCGTGACCCGGCCCGCCGCGCGCGTCGGTCACGCGGGCGCGCCCCGCCGGCCGGCCGGGGACGCGGGCGCCGTTTCGCTTCCGCCGCCGAGGTGCGGTACGAAGTCGCAGTGAACGATCAGACCCGGCCCTCGACCATCCGTGTGTTCATCGCGCTCGCGCCGCCCGACCCGGCGAAAGAGGAACTGACGGCGGCGCTCGCGCCCGCCTACGCCACGCACCCGGACCTGCGGTGGAACCGCGTCGAGGACTGGCACATCACGCTGGCGTTCCTGGGCGAACTGCCGGCCGGGACGGTCCCGCTCCTTGGGCCGCCCCTCGCGGGCATCGCGGCGAACCGCCGGCCGCCGGCGCTGGCCCTGCGCGGCGGCGGCACGTTCGACAACCGGGTGCTGTGGAGCGGAGTCGACGGAGACCTCGCCGAGCTGCACGCGCTCGCCGCCGAGGTGCGCGCCGCCGTACGGGAGTGCGGGATCGCCTTCGAGGAGCGGCCGCTGCGCCCGCATCTGACGCTGGCCCGCGCCCGGCGCGGTGACCATGTCTCGGCGGACGAGATCGCCCGGGGCATCGCCGGCTTCACCGGGCGGCGGTGGGCCGCCGAGCGTCTGCACCTGGTGGGCGGCGAGGCGGGACGTGGCAGCGGGCCGATCCACTACCGCGACATCGCGGCGTGGCCCTTCGACGGGAGCCGTGCGAACGGGTCGGATCGGGGACGCGTTCGGTGACGCCGCCGATGCGTTGAGTTGTTTTCGCGGTCGCGTGAGGGAAGATCGGTCCGGCCGCGTGCAAGGCGCGGCCGTCTGCACGTAGTCACAGAGGATGCACAGATGGCAACAGGTGTTGTGAAGTGGTTCAACTCGGAGAAGGGCTTCGGCTTCATCCAGCAGGATGACGGCGGTCCCGACGTGTTCGTGCACTTCTCCGCGATCCAGACGACCGGCTTCAAGGAGCTGGCCGAGGGCGCCAAGGTCGAGTACGACGTCACCCAGGGCGCCAAGGGGCCGCAGGCCGAACAAGTGGTTCCCGTCTGACCCGGAGGTACCGAGTGGGCGCTTCGGATCCCGCTCCCCGAGGGCCACTCGCCGCCCGCCGGAGGCGAGTGGCCCTCACCCATTCGGCGGCGCGATGTCGATTTCCCGGCGCCATGTCGATTCCGGCGTGGCCCGTTCGACGCCCAGGTGTGCGGCATTCCGCCGCACGAGGACGCGACAGGAAACGACGAGGACGACCGATGGGCCAGCTACTGAAAGTCATGAACTTCAACGTCTCCGGCGACGGGATCGGCGCCGGGGAGCGGCAGAGCCTCGAACGCCCCTTCGGCCTCGATCATCCGGAGCGGCTGTTCGGCTGGGCGGGCGCCACGGCGAGCTGGCCGATGCGCACCGAGCCGGGCGGCAGCCGGGGGCTGGACGACTACTTCACCCGCGACTTCGCCCACAACATCGGCGCCGAGATCATGGGCCGCAACAAGTTCGGCCCCCAGCGCGGGCCCTGGAACGACCACGAGTGGCGCGGCTGGTGGGGTGACGAACCCCCGTTCCGCACCCCGGTGTTCGTCATGACCCACCACGAGCGGCCCTCGATCACGCTCTCCGACACCACGTTCCACTTTGTCGGCGGCGACCCGGTCACCGTCCTCGAACGGGCGCGGGAGGCGGCCGAGGGCAAGGACGTCCGGCTCGGCGGCGGGGTCACCACCATCCGGCAGTTCCTCGACGCCGGCCTCGTCGACACCCTGCACGTGGCGGTCACGCCGGTGAAGCTCGGGTCGGGCCTGCGCCTGTGGGAGTCGCCCGAGGACCTGCTCGACCGGTTCCACCTGGAGGTGGTGCCCAGCCCGAGCGGCGTGACGCACCACCTGTTCTGGCGGAGGTGAGCGCAGGCCTCCGGGAGGGCGCCGGCGGCCGGCGGTCAGGGGCGGACCGCCGGCCGGCGGTCAGGGGCGGGCCGACGGGCGCAGGGCGTCGGCGACGAGGTCGAGATGACGTGCGGTCTGCTCGGGCGGGATGCCCGAGACGGCGGCGAGCGCGACGCCGAGCAGCAGGGTGGTGACGTCGTCCGGCGTGACGTCGGCGCGGAGCGAGCCGTCGCCCGCGCCGGCCGTCAGCAGGGTCCCCACCGCTTCGACGATGCGCTCGCGGGTGGGGATCACGGGCATCCTTCCCGCCGTGGGGCCGGTGCGCGGGTCCCGGTACATGGCGTGCTTGGTCGCGGAGAAGGCGATGTAGCGGTCCATCCAGGCGCGTAGCGCGGCCGGCGGGGGCAGTTCCTCCAGCAGCCGGACCGCCTCGGCGGCGACCTGGTCCAGCTCGGTCCCGTAGACCGCCTCCAGCAGCGCGTCACGGGTGGGGAAGTTGCGGTAGAGCGTGCCGATGCCCACCCCCGCCTGTTTGGCGACGGTCTCCAGCGCCACCGGCCGCGTGGCGGACGCGAACGCGGCCCGGGCCGCCTCGATGATCTTCTCGCGGTTGCGGCGCGCGTCGGCCCGGGGTGCGCGCGGCGCCCCGGGTCCGGACGTGGCGGGGTTCTGGTCGGCGGATGAAGCGCGTGCAGGCAAAGTGGAGGAACCCTCCGCATGTGTTACGGTCGTTATGGCGGAGGATTCCTCCACTTAGACCATGCTCTCACGCCTCTCCGAGGACGGACACCCCATGACCTCTCCCGCCCCCCTCTCCTCGTCCCCCACCACGGCCACCGGCGCCCAGCGGGCCGGCGGCCCCGGCCGGCTCGGCAACCGTGCCGTCTCCCGCGTCGGCTTCGGAGCGATGCAGCTCCCCCGGCTGCGCGACGACCGCGCCGGCGCCCTCGCCCTGCTGCGCCGGGTGGTAGAGCTGGGCGTCGACCACATCGACACCGCCCAGTTCTACGGGGACGGCTACTCCAACGAACTGATCCGTGAGGCGATCCGGCCCGAGGACGGTGTCACGGTCGTCAGCAAGGTCGGCGCCACGCCCGACTCGGGCGGCGAGTTCCCGCTGCGGTACGCCCAGCACCCCGACGAGCTGCGCGCCGACGTCGAGGCCAACCTCAAGAGCCTCGGGCTCGACAGCATCCCCCTCGTCAACCTGCGCCGCCCGACCATGAGCGGCTTCGGTCTCCCCGTCACGCCCGATCAGATCGTCGACCTGGACGACCAGCTCGCGGTCATGACCGAGCTGCGCGACCAGGGCAAGATCGGCGCCATCGGGCTGAGCACCGTGGGCCTGGACGACCTGAACCGGGCGCTCCCGGCGGGGATCGCCTGTGTGCAGAACGCGTACAGCCTGCTGGCCCGTGAAGACGAGGAACTGCTGCGGGCCTGTGCCGAGCGGGACATCGCCTGGGTGCCGTACTTCCCGCTGGGCAGCGCGTTCCCCGGGCTTCCCAAGGTCTCCGAACACCCCGTGGTCAAGGAGATCGCCGAGTCGCTGGACGCCACAGCCGCCCAGGTCGGGCTGGCCTGGCTGCTGCACCACACCCCCAACACCCTCCTCATCCCCGGCACGGCCGACGCCTCGCACCTCGAAGCGAACGTCGCCGCGGGCTCCGTGGTCCTCGACGCCGACGCCCTCGCGGCGCTCGACGCCGTCACGGCAGGCTGACCCGTCACCCGGGGCGGGCGCGTTCCGCCGTCACACGGGTCGGGCGCGTTCCGTCGTCCCACCCCTCGCCGCGGGTCCCGCACGTCGCGGAGACAGGGCCGTAGTGCCGACCTACAGTCGGACGCATGGCACTCCCACGTGAAGAACGCGAAGCCTTTCTGGCCCAGCCGCACGTCGCCACACTCGGCGTGGCCGCCGGCGAGGACCGCGGACCGCTGCTGGTCCCGATCTGGTACGGCTACGAGCCCGGCGGCTCGCCCTGGATCCTCACCGGCGCGGAGTCCCGCAAGATCAAGCTGATCAAGGAGGCCGGCTCCTTCAGCCTCCTCGTGCAGCGCACCGAACCCACCCCCCGGTACGTGTCGGTCGAGGGGCCGGTCGCGGAGATCACCGAACCGGCCGCGGGCGTCCACCGGGCTCTCGCCGCCCGCTATCTGTCCGGTGAACCGCTGGAGCGGTACACCGCCTGGGCCGAGACCCAGCTCGACGACCATGTGGTGGTCCGTATGCGTCCGGCGCACTGGACCGGCGCCGACCTCGGTTCCCTGGGCTGACCGCCACAGGTTCCGGGGCCGGGCCGGCCGGGCCGCGGGCCCGCTCGGGTCAGCGGCTGCCGAGTGTTCCGCCGTACTTCAGGGCGCTCGACGGTGCGGGCAGGCCGAGCCTGGCGGGGGTGAGGGCGGAGGAGCCGGCGGCGGAGGCCGCGGGGAGGAACCAGACCCCGCCCGATCCGGTGTTCTCGCCGGGCGATCCGACCTCGATGTCCGGCGCTCCGTCGTGGTCGTAGTCCCCTGTCGCGACGGCGGCGCCGAACGCGTCGCCCGCTTCCGCGACGCCGGGAACGCCCGGGGTGTTCTGCTGGAAGGCCACCGAGCGGCCCGCACCGTCCGCGTCCACCAGGCCGGTCGGCCCGCCCAGCAGGACGGTCGCGGCGCCCGCCCGTGCGCGGCTGCCGATGGCCTCGCCGGGCGCGCCCGCGATCAGGTCGTCGCGGCCGTCGCCGTTGACGTCGGCCGTGGCCAGGGCCGCGCCGAAGTGGTCGGCGGTCTCGGCGACGCCCCTGACGCCGGGGGTGTCCTGGTTGAGGGTCTGCCGGCGGTAGCCGAAGTTCCAGGGGATCCCGGCGCCGTAGTGGACGTGGATGCCGCCGCCCCGGGCGAGTTCCTCGGGGCCGCAGGGGTCGTCGATGTTCTCGTCGGCGATCTCCCGGCACTCGCCGAGGGCCAGGTCGTCGTGACCGTCGCCGTCGAAGTCACCGGTGGCCAGCGCGGAGACGCCGGCGTTGTCGGTGTTCCAGAAGTTGAGGAGCGACTTCTCCTCGGGGGACCAGGTCCACAGCCGTACGTGCGACTGGGTGAAGGGGGCCGTCGACCAGTACCCCACGGCGAGTTCGGGGACGCCGTCGTCGCTGCCGTCGAGGTCGCCGGTCGTCAGGCCGGGCGCGCGTCCGCCCATCGCCCCGGTGAACACGGTGGCCGCCGGACCGCCGGCCCGCTTCAGCACGACCTTGTCCGTGGCGCCGATCGCGACGTCCGTGCGGCCGTCGCCGGTGAAGTCGGCGGCGGCCAGGGATTTTCCGTACGCGGCCGAGGACGAGGGACCGTTCAGGACGGTGGCGCCGGTGCCCAGGCCGCCCCGGGCTCCGTACACGACGGCGACGGTGCCCGCGTCGGCGCCCGAGCCCTTCACGTCCTCGCCCGGGGCGCCGATGACCAGGTCCGCCGTACCGTCCCCGTTCACATCGGCCACGCTCACCGCCGCGCCGAACCGGTCGCCCTTCTCAGGGGTGCCGGGGACACCGGGGCGCGCCTGGGTGATCCGGGTGTTCCCGCTCGCGCCGAGCCCTTTGCGGCCGCCCCAGACCACGTCCAGGTAGCCGGCCTTGGCCTGGCCGCCGACCGCGGCGTCCGGCACGCCCACGGCGAGGTCCGCGAAACCGTCCCCGTTGAAGTCGCTGACGGACGGTGCCGGGGTGGCCGCGGTCGCGGGCACGGCCAGGGGCAGGCCCGCGGTGGCCGCGGCGGCGACCGTCACGGCGATGGCGTACGTCCGTATGCGCACGAGGGCTCCAACTCGGTTGCTGTAACGCGGATACAAGGGGCACTCGTGTGACAGCCGAGCGGGGGCCGAGGTTGTGCGGGCGTTGGGCCGGGGTTCACCTCCGGTCCATGGGCTTTCGTCTCCGCCGGTCCATGCCCCTTCACCTCCGGTCGGTGTCGCTTCGGCGCCTGTCCGTTGGCCTTCGCCGCCGGTCGCCGCCGGTCGCCGCCGGTTCGCGGCATCGCGGTCCCGGGGTGTCGCGGTCCCGGGGTGTCGCGGTCTCGCGGTCACGCGGCCGGGCGTTCCGGGCCTCGCGGGCTTCCTGGGCGTTCCCGGCGTGGCGGCTAGGGCGTGTCGTTTGGATCAGGTGGCGCCGGAGTGCGGCGCCTTGTCGGCTGGGCCGAGCGGGGCAGGGTGCGTGCAGCTGCAAGGCGGA
>NZ_JBEYFY010000056.1:2686-46232 GCF_040703595.1 Streptomyces sp. NPDC007084 | reverse complement strand
TGCGGCCCGGCGCCACGGGCGCGCGGCCCCGCGCCACTGGCGTGCGGCCCGGCGCCACGGGCGCGCGGCCCCGCGCCACTGGCGTGCGGCCCCGCGCCACGCGGGCGAGTGGTCGTCCGGTGGGTAGGGCGCGCCCCCGTGTGCGCCGCCCGCTCCCGGTGACCTGCGAAATCGCCGCCCGGCCCGCATCCGTTGGGCGGCGGGGTCGTTGGCACGTACGTGCACACCTACGACGTCCCCAGCCGCCGGCCGTTCCAGCCGGTGCCCCCGACCGGCTCACCGCTCCCGCTCCGTTCCGGCGGAGAGGTGCCGGCGTCCCGAGCGGCCCGGCACGCCTCGGGCGGCCCCTCCGCCACGCCGATCTACGACGCGCTCTACGCCGAGTGGGTCCGGTCGTTCAGGACGCTGCCGGGCGACCGGCACGGCGAGGAGGAGCTGGGCTTCGCGGCGTTCGGGACCCTCGCGCGCGGTTCGAACTCGTACAGCACGTCGAGTTCGTACAACTCCCCCAGCTCGTACAGCTCCTACAGCGCGGGCGCGCAGACCGCGCGGCAGATCGCGGCGCAGAACGGGCAGGGCGCGACCGCGGTCTGGCAGGCGGGCGGCCGTCAGCAGGGCACCGGGATGCAGCACGTCCCGGCGGCGCTTCCCCCGGCCCCGCGCCGGGGCCTGTGAGAAACGGTTCCGCGGGCGGGCTGATACGGATGAGGGGCGGCTCCTGACCGGAGCCGCCCCTCATCCGCGTTGCCGCGAGGGCTACCTCTTCGTGTTGAGGGCTACTTCTTCTTGTTGGCGCCGCGCTTCTCGCGCACCCGCACCGAGATATGGATCGGCGTGCCCTCGAAGCCGAACTCCTCACGCAGCCGGCGCTCGATGAAGCGGCGGTAGCCGTGCTCGATGAAGCCGGAGGCGAAGAGCACGAAGCGCGGCGGCTTGGTGCCCGCCTGCGTGCCGAACAGGATGCGCGGCTGCTTGCCGCCGCGGATCGGGTGCGGGTGGGCGGCGACCAGCTCACCGAGGAAGGCGTTCAGCCTGCCCGTCGGGACCCGGGTCTCCCAGCCGGCCAGGGCCGTCTCGATCGCCGGGACGAGCTTCTCCATGTGCCGGCCGGTGCGGGCCGAGACGTTCACCCGGGGGGCCCAGGCCACCTGGCCCAGCTCGGTCTCGATCTCCCGCTCCAGGTAGTAGCGGCGCTCCTCGTCCAGGGTGTCCCACTTGTTGAAGGCGAGGACGATCGCACGGCCCGCGTCGACGGCCATGGTGACGATCCGCTGGTCCTGCACCGAGATGGTCTCGGACGCGTCGATCAGGATGACCGCGACCTCGGCCTTCTCGACGGCGGCGGCGGTGCGCAGCGAGGCGTAGTAGTCGGCGCCCTGCTGAAGGTGGACGCGCTTGCGGATGCCCGCCGTGTCCACGAACTTCCAGGTGACGCCGCCGAGTTCGATCAGTTCGTCGACCGGGTCGCGGGTGGTGCCGGCGATCTCGTTGACGACGACGCGGTCCTCGTTCGCCACCTTGTTCAGCAGGGAGGACTTGCCGACGTTCGGGCGGCCGATGAGGGCGATGCGGCGGGGGCCGCCCACCGCGGTGCCGAAGGTCTGCGCGGGAGCCTCGGGCAGGGCTTCGAGGACGGCGTCGAGCATGTCGCCGGTGCCGCGGCCGTGCAGCGCGGAGACCGGGTGCGGCTCGCCGAGACCGAGCGCCCACAGGTACGAGGCGTCGGACTCGCCGCTCATGCCGTCGACCTTGTTGGCGCACAGGACGACGGGCTTGCCGGCCTTGCGGAGCAGCCGGACGACGGCCTCGTCGGTGTCCGTGGCGCCGACCTTGGCGTCCACGACGAAGACGACCGCGTCGGCGGCCTCGATCGCGTACTCGGCCTGGGCGGCCACGGACGCGTCGATGCCGAGGACGTCCTGCTCCCAGCCGCCGGTGTCGACCAGCTTGAAGCGGCGGCCCGCCCACTCGGCCTCGTAGGTGACGCGGTCGCGGGTGACGCCGGGCTTGTCCTCGACGACGGCCTCGCGGCGGCCGATGATGCGGTTCACCAGGGTCGACTTGCCGACGTTCGGGCGGCCGACGACGGCGAGGACGGGCAGCGGGCCGTGGCCGGCCGCTTCGAGGGCGCCCTCGACGTCCTCTACGTCGAAGCCCTCTTCCGCGGCGAGCTCCATGAACTCCGCGTACTCGGCATCGCCAAGCGCCCCGTGCTCGTGCTCGGCCGAGCCGTCGGGCTGGATGTGGTCGTTCATGAAGTCCGTACCTCGTCGTTCATCGTGGTGATCGGTGGAGCGACGGCAAAACGGCCGATCCACTACTCAAGTGTCGCCTAACGCCCGTCGGGGCGCCCGGCGTTTTCCGGGCGTCCGGTCAGACGCCTGGCGTGGTCAAGGTGGGCGCTGAGCTGCTTCTGGATGCGGCCGGTGGCCTCGTCCAGGGCGCTGCGGGTGCGCCGCCCGCTGCCGTCGCCCGCTTCGAAGGGGTCGCCGAAGACGACGTCGACCCGGCTGCGCAGCGGGGGCAGCCCCTTGGTCAACCGGCTGTTGCGCTCGGAACTTCCCAGCACCGCCACGGGGACGATCGGGGCCCCGCTGCGGACCGCGAAGTAGGCGAGGCCGGCCCGGAGCGAGGCGAAGTCGCCGTCCCCCCGGGTGCCCTCGGGGAAGATCCCGAGGACGCCGCCGGCCGCCAGCACGCCGAGGGCGTCGGTGATGGCCGTGCGGTCGGTGGTGTGGCGGTCCACCTTGAGCTGGCCGATGCCGAGCAGGAAGGGGTCGAGCGGGCCGACGAAGGCTTCCTTCTTGATCAGGAAGTGGGTGGGCCGGGGGGCCACGCCCATGACCATCGGTCCGTCGATGTTGTGCGAGTGGTTCACGGCCAGGATCGCCGGGCCGGTCGCGGGGACCTTCCAGGCGCCGAGGACGCGGGGCTTCCACAGCCCGTACATCAGGCCGACGCCGATGCGGCGCCCGACCTCGGCGCCTCTCGCGGAGGGTGCGGTCACTTGGCGGCCCGCTTCTCCTCGACGAGGGTGACGACGCACTCGATGACCTGCTGGAGCGTGAGGTCGGAGGTGTCCACCTCGACCGCGTCGTCCGCCTTGGCGAGCGGGGACGTCTTACGGGTGGAGTCGGCGGCGTCGCGCTTGATCAGGGCCTCGCGGGTCGCGGCGACGTCGGCGCCTTTCAGCTCGCCGCTGCGGCGGGCGGCGCGCGCCTCCGGGGAGGCGGTGAGGAAGATCTTGAGGTCGGCGTCGGGCAGCACGGTGGTGCCGATGTCGCGGCCCTCTACGACGATGCCGTCCGGCGCGGAGGCGGCGAGGCTGCGCTGCAGCTCGGTGATCCGGGCGCGCACCTCGGGCACGGCGCTGACCGCGCTGACCTTGGAGGTGACCTCCTGGGTGCGGATCGGGCCCGCGACGTCGGTGCCGTCGACCGTGATGGTCGGGTCGGACGGGTCGGTCCCGGAGATGATCTCCGGCTTGCCGGCCGCGGCGGCGATCGCGGAGGGGTCCGTGATGTCGATGCCGTTGCTGACCATCCACCACGTGATCGCGCGGTACTGGGCCCCGGTGTCCAGGTAGCTCAGCCCGAGCTTCGCGGCGACGGCCTTCGAGGTGCTCGACTTGCCCGTGCCCGAGGGGCCGTCGATGGCCACGATGACGGTCGGGGCGGTCCGGGCGGCGCCGTTTTCCACGGTGGGAACACCTTCCTGGTGCGGGGTGGAGGTCAGTGCGGGGCACGATCGCGCCCCGCACAAGGTTACTGGCTCCGCGGACCCCGTATTACTGGCCCTTCCCCGCCGGCGTTACCGGCCCTTCCCCGCCCGCGTTACCGGGGTCCTCCCCGCCGGACGCGAGCGGGCCGTCCCCGGCCGGACCACGGAACCGTGCGGGCCGCACCACGGAACCCTCCGGGTCCGGACCACGGAACCGTGCGGGGCCGGATCGCGGGACCGTCCGGGGGCGAATCCCGGGACCGTCCGGGACCGGGTCACGGGACCGTCCGGGACCGGGTCACGGGACCCGTCCGACGGCGGTGGCCGGAGCGGACGGGCGGGGCTACTGCCGCAGGGCCCAGCCCCGGTCCCTCAGGGCGGCACTGAGCACGGGGACCGCCTTCGGCTCGACCATGAGCTGCACCAGGCCCGCCTGCTGCCCGGTGGCGTGCTCGATGCGTACGTCCTCGATGTTGACCCCGGCCTGTCCGGCGTCGGCGAAGATGCGGGCGAGCTGACCCGGCTGGTCGTCGATGAGGACCGCGACGACCTCGTAGACGCGCGGCGCGGAGCCGTGCTTGCCGGGGACGCGGACCTGGCCGGCGTTGCCGCGGCGCAGGACGTCCTCGATGCCGGTGGCGCCGTCGCGGCGCTTGGCCTCGTCGGAGGACTGGAGGGCGCGCAGGGCCCGTACGGTTTCGTCGAGGTCGGCGGAGACGTCCGTGAGGAGGTCCGCGACGGGTCCCGGGTTGGCGGAGAGGATGTCGATCCACATCCGGGGGTCGGAGGCGGCGATGCGGGTCACGTCGCGGATGCCCTGCCCGCAGAGCCGTACGGCGGCCTCCTCGGCGTGCTCCAGGCGGGCGGCGACCATGCTGGACACCAGGTGCGGCATGTGGGAGACGAGGGCGACGGCGCGGTCGTGGGCGTCCGCGTCCATCACGACGGGCACGGCACGGCAGTGCGACACCAGTTCCAGGGCGAGGTTCAGGACCTCGGTGTCGGTGTCGCGGGTGGGGGTGAGCACCCAGGGGCGCCCCTCGAAGAGGTCGCCGGTCGCGGCCAGCGGACCGGACTTCTCCCGGCCCGACATGGGGTGCGAGCCGATGTACGAGGAGAGGTCGAGGCCCAGCGCCTCCAGCTCGCGGCGAGGTCCGCCCTTGACGCTGGCGACGTCCAGGTATCCGCGGGCCAGGCCCCGGCGCATGGCGTCGGCGATGGTGGCGGCGACGTGCGCGGGGGGCGCGGCGACGATGGCGAGGTCGACGGGCCCGGCGGGCGGCTCGTCGGTGCCCGCGCCGAGGGCGGCGGCCGTACGAGCCTGCTCGGGGTCGTGGTCGGTGAGGTGGACGACGACACCGCGGGCGGCGAGCGCGAGGGCGGCCGAGGTGCCGATCAGGCCGGTGCCGATGACGAGCGCGGTCCTCACTGGGCGATGTCCTTGCGCAGGGCGCCCGCGGCACCGAGGTAGACGTGCACGATCTCGGCGCGCGGCCGGTCCGACTCGATGTGGGCGAGGAGCCGGACCACGCGGGGCATGGCGCCCTCGATGTCCAGTTCCTGGGCGCAGATCAGCGGGACGTCGACGATGCCGAGCTTGCGCGCGGCGGCCGCCGGGAAGTCGCAGTGCAGGTCGGGAGTGGCCGTGAACCAGATGCTGATGAGGTCGTCCGTGGTGAGCGCGTTCCGCTCCAGGACGGCGGTGAGCAGTTCACTGACCTGCTCGTCCATGTGGCCGGCCTCGTCCCGTTCCAGTTGGACGGCGCCCCGGACCGCTCGTACCGCCACGGTGATGCTCCTCGCTGTCTGCGCTGGTCTGCGTGTCTCGTGCGTGACCAGCGTAGTCAGCGCCCGCGGCGGCGGTGCGCGGCGCCCGCCTGACGAGACGGGTCAGGAGCCCGCCGCCCCGGGGCGGCGGGACGGCGGGGCGGACCGGGGGGGCTGCTGCGGGGCCGGGTCAGAGGGACTGCTGCTTGATGAGGTCCTCCAGCGAGGTGTCGGAGGGGACCTGGCCGCTCGGGGTGAGCTTGTCGACGGCCCGCGGGAGCGCCTGGGCGAGCTGGTCGGCGGCGTGCTCGGGGCTGACGCCGGTCTGCTCGGCGATCTTCTGAAGAGTGTCGTCGGGAAGCGCCTCGGCGACCTGCTGACCGCTGACGGCCTTGTTCTCGCCGGTGCCGACCCAGGACTGCGCCTGGTCGGCCAGGCCGGACTTGGTGAGCAGGTCCATCAGGCCGCCCAGCGGGTTGCCGCCGCCGGAGCCCGAGGCGCCGCCGAGGGCACCGAGCAGGGCGCCGAGAATGTTGCCCGCCCCACCGGCACCCGTACCCCCACCCCCACCGCCACCGCCCGAGCCGGGCTGGTTCCCTCCGCCGAGGAGGCTGCCGAGCAGACTGCCGAGATCGTTACCCGCCATGGTCCCGCCTTTCGTGAGCGCGGCCGGCGGGGAGATGGCCGCCGGCCTCGGACTCTGCCAATGTCACCGCGATCACCCTGTTCCGCCACTTCTGACGAGACCGCACAGGTCCGCCTCCGCACCCCGGCCGCCCGAGCCCCGGCCGACGCGCCGAAGGACCCCGCGACAACCGCTGAAGAACCCCGCCGACAAGCCGACAAGCCGACGTACTGAAAAGCCAAGCCGGTACACGGGCTCCACCCGCCAAGCCGGTGCGCGTGCTCCAGCCAAGCCGGTACGTAAGCTCCGCCAGTTAAATGGAACCCGGCCGCCCGGCGCCGGCCCGTACGCTCCGGACATGGCTTCCGAACCACCCGCCCCGCGCCCCTCCACGCCCTCTCCCGTGGACCCGCTCTCCCTGGTGCGCGACCACACGGTCTACTCCTGTGTCATGGGCTCGCGCGCCTTCAGGCTGGCCACGGACGGCAGCGACACCGACCGGCGGGGCGTCTTCCTCGCGCCGACCCCGCTGTTCTGGCGCTTCGAGAAGCCCCCGACGCATGTCGAGGGCCCGGCACAGGAGCAGTTCGGCTGGGAGCTGGAGCGGTTCTGCGCGCTCGCGCTGCGCGCCAACCCGAACATCCTGGAGTGCCTGCACTCCCCCCTCGTCGAGTACGCGGACGCGGTGGGGCGTGAACTCCGCGCGCTCAGGGGCGCGTTCCTGTCCCGGCTGGCGCACGAGACGTTCGCCCGCTACGCCGTCGGCCAGCGCCGGAAGCTGGAGGCCGACGTCCGCAGGTACGGCGCCCCGCGCTGGAAGCACGCCATGCACCTGCTGCGGCTCCTGACGAGTTCACGCGATCTGCTGCGCACCGGCATCCTCACGGTCGACGTCGGCGCGCAGCGCGAGCCGCTCCTCGCCGTGAAGCGGGGCGAGGTCTCCTGGAGCGAGGTCGAGCGGTGGATGGCGCGGCTGGCGGCGGAGGCCGAGGAGGCCCGGGCCGGCAGCCCGCTCCCGTCCGAACCCGACCACGCGCGCGTGGAGGACTTCCTGATCCGGGTGCGCCGGGAGTCGGCGCTCCGGGAGTGCGCCGGGGCGGGCGCCTAGGCCACGACCGACGCGGACGCGCTCCGGTCCGCGGCGAGGCGGACCCTGACGACGTAGTCGTGCAGGGCGTCCCGCGCTGAGGGCGCGTCCGGCAGGGTTGAGGCCGCCTGGGCCTCGTCGAGGACGGTGTGCAGCCGCTCCACGTCCTCCGCCACGCGCGCGTGGGGGACGTCGGCGGCGCCGTGCTCGCGCTCGGCCTTCTCGGCGATCAGGTCCGGCAGATAGCCGGGCGAGTCGATCTGTCCGACGAGGGTGGGCAGATCGGCCTGGACCTCGCCGCTGCGCATGAGGTGGATGCCGGTGAGCAGCACACGGAACGTGTAGAGCAGCGGCTTGAGTTCACCGGTCCGCTCGAAGAGCCGCCACTGCGTCGAGGCGAACCCCCGGTAGTGGTGGGCGTGATGGCGGGTGAGGACGCCCGGGGCGAGCGCGACCAGCTCCCGGTGTTCGTCGCCGGTGCGCACCACGAGCGGCGAGAGCAGCTGTTCCAGCACATAGCCGTTGCGGCGCAGCATCAGCCGTACGAACTTGCGCAGGTCGTGGGTGACCAGATCCATTTCGACGCCCTCGCGCACCCACATGCGGGACCGGGTCTCCGCCGGCTCGCGCAGGCCCACCAGGTCGGCTGTGGGCAGCAGATGGACACCGCGCAGGTCGACGTCGGAGTCCCGCGAGGGGAAGCCGTACAGGTGCGCCCCGGAGACGGTGGCGAAGAGCACGGGGTCGGGTTCTTCGGCCACCACGCTCGCGAGGTCGGTGCCGAGGTCCAGGGCGTCTGTCATCCCTCAAGCGTCCCAGAGGGCCCCCAGGGACATGAGGTCGCCCTGGTACTCGATCCGGTCGGCCCACTCCCGGGGCCAGGCGTCCGAGCCGTGGTAGGCGCCGGCGAACGCCCCGGTCAGGCAGGCGATCGAGTCGGAGTCACCGGAGGTGCAGGCGGCCCGGCGCAGCGCGGTGACGGGTTCGTCGACGAAGAGCAGGAAGCACAGCAGCCCGGTGGCGAGTGCCTCCTCGGCGACCCAGCCGCCGCCGGTGGCCATGCAGGGGTCGGACTCGGGCGAGACACTGCGCACCGCGTGCCGGAGGTTGTCCAGGACGTCGAGGCACTCGTCCCAGCCGCGCGCGATGTACTGCTCGGGTGTGGCGTCCTCGCTGTAGGTCCACAGGTCGCCGAGCCAGCGCGAGTGGTAGCGGTGCCGGTTCTCGTACGCGTACGAGCGCAGCCGGCCGATCAGTCCCATCGGCTCGGTGCCCTGGGCGAGCAGCCACACGGCGTGGGCGGTGAGGTCGGAGGCGGCGAGCGCGGTGGGGTGGCCGTGGGTGAGCGCGGCCTGGAGCTGGGCGGCGCCGGCGCGCTGTTCGTCGCTGAGCCCGCGGACGAGCCCGACGGGGGCGACGCGCATGTTGGCGCCGCAGCCCTTGGAGCCGATCTGGCTGGCCTCCTGCCAGCGGCGCTTCTCGTTCTTCAGGAGGTTGCAGGCGGTGAGGCAGGTGCGGCCGGGCGCGCGGTTGTTCTGCGGCGACTGGTACCAGTCCACGAACTCCGCGCGGACCGGCCGTTCCATCCGCGGCGGGCCGAGGAGTCCGCGGTCCATGGCGGTGCGCAGCCCCCGGGCCAGGGCCAGGGTCATCTGGGTGTCGTCGGTGACGATGGCGGGGCGGGGCAGCGCCATCTGCCGCCAGGGTCCGCACTTGTCGAGGATGGCGGGCACGGAGTTGAACTCGGTGGGGAAACCGAGCGCGTCACCGAGGGCGAGGCCTATCAGGGAGCCGGTGGCGGCGCGTTTCGCGAGGGTCGTGGTGGTCATCAGGGCCGTCCTTCCGAGGTGGGGCGCAGCAGGGGTGGATGCAGGGCTTTCGCGCCGCCCGCGCGGTAGAGGGCGGCGGGCTTGCCGCGTCCGCCGGTCAGGCGCGCGGCACCGGGGACCTGTTCGACGAAGCCCGGCGTCGCGAGGACCTTGCGGCGGAAGTTGGGCCGGTCGAGAGCGGTGCCCCACACGGTCTCGTAGACCTGCTGAAGCTCTCCGAGGGTGAACTCGGGCGGGCAGAAGGAGGTGGCGAGACAGGAGTACTCCAGCTTGGCGCCCACCCGTTCGTGGGCGTCGGCGAGGATGCGGTCGTGGTCGAAGGCGAGCGGGGCGAGGGCGTTGAAGCGCAGCCACTGGGCCTGTGCCGCGTCTCCGCCGCCGCGCGGTTCGGGGGCGTCGGCGATGAGCGCGGCGAACGCGACGGAGACGATCCGCATACGGGGGTCGCGGTCG
Organism: Streptomyces sp. NPDC007084; assembly: GCF_040703595.1. NCBI lineage: Bacteria > Bacillati > Actinomycetota > Actinomycetes > Kitasatosporales > Streptomycetaceae > Streptomyces > Streptomyces sp. NPDC007084. The sequence goes on along the minus strand of NZ_JBEYFY010000056.1, from coordinate 36,751 downwards.
GGTTCGCTGTAGGTGCGCAGCTGTTCCAGGTGGAGCCCGGAGATGTCCGACAGGCCGGTCTCCTCGGCGAGTTCGCGGCGGGCCGCGGCCTCGGCGGACTCGTGGGGCAGCACGAAGCCGCCGGGCAGGGCCCAGTGGCCGGCGTAGGGCTCCTGGCCGCGTTCGACGAGCAGCACCTGGAGCGCGCCCCCGCGCACCGTCAGGACCGCCAGGTCGACGGTGACGGCGAACGGCTCGAAGGCGTACTTGTCGTATCCCTCGGGCGTCGTGCCGCCCGGCGCGCGGCCTTCCTCTGTCGCCACACCCCACCCCTTCGATGTTTTATGGTCAGCCCGACTATGGTCAGTACGACCATAAAGGAGCCGGGAAAGCCCAACAAGGCTTCCGCCATGGCGGGTTGAGGATTGTCCGGGCCGCCGCGGGAGAGCTGTCGGCGCCTGGGGCGAGGGCGGCGCAAGGGGTACGACGTCGGGCGGCGGGAGGGGTACGCGGCCGGCCGACGGGAGGGGTACGCGGCCGGAGCGGCGGAAAATGGAGCGGCCGGTCCCGGAGAGGTTCCGGAACCGGCCGTCGCGCGCGAGAAGCGGTGTCTAGAGGCCGACCTCGGCCATCAGCATGCCGACCTCGGTGTTGGACAGGCGGCGCAGCCAGCCCGACTTCTGGTCGCCCAGGGTGATCGGGCCGAAGGCGACGCGCACCAGCTTGTCGACCGGGAAGCCGGCCTCGGCGAGCATGCGGCGCACGATGTGCTTGCGGCCCTCGTGCAGGGTCACCTCGACCAGGTAGTTCTTGCCGGTCTGCTCCACGACCCGGAAGTGGTCCGCCTTGGCGTAGCCGTCCTCCAGCTGGATGCCGTCCTTGAGCCGCTTGCCCAGGTCGCGCGGGATCGGGCCGACGATGTGCGCGAGGTAGACCTTCTTCACGCCGTACTTCGGGTGGGTCAGCCGGTGCGCCAGCTCACCGTGGTTGGTGAGCAGGATGACGCCCTCGGTCTCGGTGTCGAGCCGGCCGACGTGGAAGAGCCGCGTCTCGCGGTTCGTCACATAGTCGCCGAGGCACTGACGGCCCTCGTTGTCCTCCATGGTGGAGACGACACCGGCGGGCTTGTTCAGCGAGAAGAACTGGTACGACTGCGTCGCCACCGTCAGCCCGTCGACCTTGATCTCGTCCTTCTCCGGGTCGACGCGCAGACCCTGCTCCAGGACGATCTCGCCGTTGACCTCGACCCTGGCCTGGTCGACCAGTTCCTCGCAGGCCCGCCGCGAACCGTAGCCCGCGCGCGCGAGCACCTTCTGCAGGCGCTCGCCCTCCTCCTCGGCGCCCGGGAAGGTCTTGGGCAGCTTGATGTCGGGCTTGCCCGCGTACCGGTCGCGGTTGCGCTCCTCGGCCCGCGTCTCGTACTCGCGCGAGCGCGCGTTCTCCGTACGGCCGCCGCGCTGCTGGCCCTGCCGGGGACCGCCCTTGGCGCCGCCGCGCGCCGAGGCGCCGCGGCCGGACTTCGGGCCCTCCTGCGAGGCGCCGGGGCCTACGTCGTAGCGGCGCTCCTCGGGGCGCGGCTTGCTGGGGCGCTTCGGCCTGTCGTCGGCGCGCCCCCTGTCGTCGCGCCCTCCCGCGCTTCTCGGCTGGGAGCCACCGGCTCCGCGCGGCTTGCCGCCACCGCCGGTCCCCCGCGGGTTGTTCCCGCCGGTTCCCCGCGGATTGCCGCGCCCGCTGTTCCTGCCGCTGCCACTGCCACTGCTTCGCATCAAAGTTCCGTCGTCGTCGTGTCGTCTGCGTCTGTGTCCGGGGCGTCCGGATCGAACGACGGGACCCCTTCCAGCGTCTCGGCCTCGATCGCGTCCGCCTCGGGGAGGAAGGGCGCGAGCTCCGGGAGCTCGTCCAGACCGCGCAGGCCCATTCGCTCCAGGAAGTAGTTCGTCGTCCTGTACAGGATCGCACCTGTTTCGGGTTCCGCGCCCGCCTCCTCGACCAGACCCCTCTGGAGGAGGGTGCGCATCACGCCGTCACAGTTGACTCCGCGGACCGCCGAGACCCTGCTGCGGCTGACCGGCTGGCGGTACGCGACGACGGCGAGCGTCTCCAGGGCCGCCTGGGTGAGCCGGGCCTGCTGGCCGTCCAGGACGAAGCGCTCGACGGCCGCCGCGTACTCGGGCCGGGTGTAGAAACGCCAGCCGCCCGCGATCAGCCGCAGCTCGAAGCCGCGGCCCTGGACGGTGTAGTCGTCGGCGAGCGCGCGCAGGGCGTCAGCGATCTGCCGCTTGGGCCGCTCCAGGATCTTCGCGAGGTGCTCCTCGGTCGCGGGTTCGTCCACGACCATCAGGACGGCCTCCAGGGCGGGCCTGAGGTCGAGGTCGGCGACGGTGCGCGGTCCCGCCGGGGTCTCCATGGTGTCCTCGCTCACGCCGTCTCCTCCTGCTTCCCCTTGCCGTTCCCTTTCCCGTCCTCCGCCGTCTCCGGGGGCCGGTCGAACTCGTCCGTCACCCTCGGCTGGTCCTCGCCATCGCCGCCCGTCCAGCGCACCATGAGGTCCCCGAGGGCTTCCTCCTGGTCCAGCGCGACGGCCTTCTCCCGGTACAGCTCCAGCAGGGCCAGGAAGCGGGCGACCACGGTGAGGGTGTCGTCGGTGTCGTCCACGAGCGCCCGGAAGCTGGCCTCGCCGAGTTCCCTGAGCCGCGCCACGACGATCCCCGCCTGCTCCTGCACGCTGACCAGCGGCGCGTGGATGTGGTCGACGTAGACCTGCGGTTTGGGCTTCGGCTGCATCGCCTTCACGGCGAGCCTGGCGAACCCCTCGGGGCCGATGCTGATGACCACCTCGGGCAGCAGCTCGGCGTGGTGCGCCTCCAGGCCGACGGTACGGGGGTAGCGGCGGGCCTCCTCGTCGAGGCGGGCGTTGAAGATGTCGGCGATCTGTTTGTACGCGCGGTACTGGAGCAGCCGCGCGAAGAGCAGGTCGCGCGCCTCCAGGAGGGCGAGGTCGGCTTCGTCCTCGACCTCGGCGGTCGGCAGCAGGCGGGCGGCCTTCAGGTCGAGCAGGGTCGCGGCGACGACGAGGAACTCGGTCGTCTGGTCGAGGTCCCAGTCCGGGCCCATCGCCCGGATGTGCGCCATGAACTCGTCGGTGACCTTCGACAGCGCGACCTCGGTGACGTCGAGCTTGTGCCTGGAGATGAGCTGGAGCAGCAGGTCGAAGGGCCCCTCGAAGTTCGAGAGCCGCACTTTGAAGACGCCGTCGTCGGCCGTGTCGTCGGCCGCGGTGCCGTCGGGTACCCCGGGAGCACTGGCTCCGGGCGCCCCGGCCGCCACCCCGGCTTCCGTCCCGGCGGCGGGGGCGAGGGCCACCGACTCGACGGCCGCCGCGCCACCCGGAGCGGTCAGGGCGGCCTCTGCCGGCGCCTGGAGGGCCCCGGAGCGTCCGACCGGGCTCGCGGACCCCTCAACCGTCTCCGAGCCCTCTGGGAGCACCTCAGGCGCTCCCAGGGCCACCTCGCGGAGCGAAGCCTCGGTTCCGCCGGGCGCGGAAGCCTCAAGTCGGCCGACCGGGGAGGGGTGAGACCCGCCGGCCGGCGCAGGCTCAGAGCCGCCGGCCGGCGAAGGCTCGGGCCCGTCCGGCGGTGTGACCGTGCCCGGACCGCGGCCCAGCGCACGCCGACGGCCGCCGGATGCGGCGGGCGAGGGCGGATCGTTCGAGGTCATAGCCGTCGCAGGCTACCGCTACCGCCCGCGCAGCCGTCGTACGAGGATGCTCGCGTCCCCCCGGGATTCCAGGTCGGCGAGGACCACGGCGACCGCCTCGCGGACGATCCGCCCGCGGTCGACGGCGAGCCCGTGCTCACCGCGGAGCACCAGCCGGGCGTGTTCGAGGTCCATGAGTTCCTCGGCGGACACGTACACCGTGATCTTCTCGTCGTGCCGTTCCCGGCCGCTGGGCCGCCGGTTGGCCGGCACGCGCCCGCGCTTGCGGGACGACTGCCCCGCGGCGGGGGCGGGTGCGGCAGAACCTTCCTGCGGCTGCGGGCGCCGGCCCGCGCGGTCCGGGGCCGCGCCCCGGCTGCGGGACTCCCCCGCGTCGGACGACTCGGCGTCGGCGGCGACGTGTTCGTCACCCTCGCCGTCACCGCCCTGGACGGGCACCGAATGCGGCGCGTCCTCCCCGGCGGCGGCCGCGTCGCTCTCACCGGCCGGAGCCGGCACCCGGGCCTCGCCGTTGGTCCGGCGTGAGGGAGTGGACGACTGGAGCGCCATTCCCCCGGTGGTACGGAACAGTTCGTCGGCCCCCGGCAGACTCACTCGGCGTGACACCGGGCGAGCACCTCCCTGGCGAGCTGGCGATAGGCGGCGGCACCGACGGAGTTGGAGGCGTACGTGGTGATCGGCTCACCGGCGACGGTGGTCTCCGGGAAGCGGACGGTCCGGCCGATCACGGTGTGGTAGACGTGATCGTCGAAGGCCTCCACGACACGCGCGAGCACCTCACGGCTGTGCACCGTGCGGGAGTCGTACATCGTGGCGAGGATGCCGTCGAGTTCCAGCTCGGGGTTGAGCCGCTCCTGGACCTTCTCGATCGTCTCGGTGAGCAGCGCGACACCGCGCAGCGCGAAGAACTCGCACTCCAGCGGCACGATCACCTTGTGGGCGGCCGTCAGCGCGTTCACGGTGAGCAGACCGAGCGAGGGCTGGCAGTCGATCACGATGTAGTCGTAGTCGGCCATCAGCGGCTTCAGCGCCCGCTGGAGCGTGGACTCGCGCGCGACCTCGCTCACCAACTGCACCTCGGCGGCGGACAGGTCGATGTTGCTGGGCAGCAGGTCCATGTTCGGGACCGCCGTCTTCAGGAGCACCTCGTCGGCCGCCATGCCCCGCTCCATGAGCAGGTTGTAGACGGTGAGGTCCAGCTCCATCGGGTTGACGCCGAGGCCCACGGACAGCGCGCCCTGCGGGTCGAAGTCGACGAGCAGCACGCGGCGCCCGTACTCGGCGAGGGCCGCGCCCAGGTTGATGGTCGACGTGGTCTTGCCCACGCCGCCCTTCTGGTTGCACATCGCGATGATCGTCGCGGGGCCGTGGCTGGTCAGCGGACCCGGGATCGGGAAGTAGGGCAGGGGGCGCCCCGTCGGGCCGATGCGCTCACGGCGCTGACGGGCCGCGTCGGGCGCGAGCGTGGCCGCGTACTCCGGATCGGGCTCGTACTCGGCGTCGGGGTCGTAGAAGTGCCCCTCGGGCAGTTCGTCGTAGTCGGCGAAGTGGGTGTGGTTCTCGCCACTTCCGTTGCCGGCCATGGCGTTCACGTGATGGCCATCCATGCTCTGGTGTGCTGGCTGGGTCAGCCCTGTTCTGGTGGGACTCTGGTGGGCTGCGAAGGTGCGGACAGCGACGGAGCCGACAGCCTTGAGCCCCGTGGGGCTCTGGCCCCGCGCCGGCATTCCTGGTTGACCACCCCCGGGAGTAAATGTCGACTCATTCACAAGTCGTCTTACCTCCTTGGTGACCAGGAAACTTCTAGATAGGTCAGCGTGGCACCATGCCGACGGTTGGCGACTCTATGGCGTGTCACCGCTCCGCAGCAACACAATCCGCCGGACCCGACCCGATGTGTCGGCAACCGAACACCCCTCTGTCAAGGGCGTAAGGCCGTCGCACAGCAGGTTTCACCGGTGTGCGAATCGGTTGAAGAGTTGCGTACGCGGCGAGTTGAACGAGTGTCGCAAAGTGACCCGACACACACCCGGCCGGACCTTGTCGGGCAAGGTCCGGCCGGGTGCGCGGTGTTGACGACCTGTGTTGACGTATCGCCTTTTGTCGCCCCGGAGTCGACCGGGAAAGTCGACTCACGGAGCCGTGGGACCTCAGCTGAGCAGGCTCTCCAGCGCGACGTGCTCCAGGCCGTGGGCCTCGGCGACCTCGCGGTAAACGACCTTGCCGTCATGGGTGTTGAGACCCTTGGCCAGCGCGTTGTCGCGGCGCAGGGCCTCGACCCAGCCGCGGTTGGCCAGCTCGACGATGTACGGGAGCGTCGCGTTGGTCAGCGCGTAGGTGGAGGTGTTGGGCACCGCGCCGGGCATGTTGGCGACGCAGTAGAAGACCGAGTTGTGGACCGGGAAGGTCGGCTCGGCGTGCGTGGTGGGACGCGAGTCCTCGAAGCAGCCGCCCTGGTCGATCGCGATGTCGACAAGGACACTTCCCGGCTTCATCCGGGAGACCAGCTCGTTGGTGACCAGCTTCGGGGCCTTGGCGCCGGGGATGAGCACGGCGCCGATCACGAGGTCGGCCTCCAGGCAGGCCTTCTCCAGCTCGAAGGCGTTGGAGACGACGGTCTGGATCCTGGTGCCGAAGATCTTGTCGGCTTCCTTGAGCTTGTTGATGTCGCGGTCGAGCAGGGTCACCTGGAAGCCCATGCCGATGGCGATCTGCGCGGCGTTCCAGCCGGAGACCCCACCACCGATGACGACGGCCTTGGCGGGGAGCACGCCCGGGACACCGCCGGGCAGCACGCCCCGGCCGCCGTTGGCGCGCATGAGCTGGTAGGCGCCGACCTGCGGGGCCAGCCGGCCCGCGACCTCGGACATCGGCGCGAGCAGCGGCAGCGCGCGGCTCGGCAGCTCGACGGTCTCGTAGGCGATGGCCGTGGTGCCCGACTCCAGGAGGGCGTCGGTGCACTCCTTGGAGGCGGCGAGGTGCAGGTAGGTGAAGAGCGTCTGGTCCTTGCGGAGGCGGTGGTACTCCTCCGCGATGGGCTCCTTGACCTTGAGCAGGAGGTCGGCGATGGCCCAGACCTCGTCGGCGGTGCCGAGTATCCGCGCACCGGCCGAGACGTACTCCTCGTCCGTGATCGAGGAGCCGACGCCGGCGTTCTGCTCGACGAAGACCTGGTGGCCGTGGCGCACCAGCTCGTGCACGCCGGCGGGGGTGATGGCCACCCGGAACTCGTTGTTCTTGACCTCGCGGGGGATGCCGACCTTCACGTCGATCACGGTCCTTGGCTCAGAGGGTTCGGGGCTATGCACGCCGAGGCGATGCAAGCCAGGCGATGCATGTCATACCCGGCATACGGGAGCACACCGGGAGACACCACGGAAGAACGCGGCGGAGCCAGTCTAATGAAGGGATTCTTTCTGTCTAGCCTTTCAATGCATCAATCTTCAGACGATGCACTACGGATTTCGCAGGCGTTAGCGTCCTGTTCCAGATCGAATGCGCTCTCCGGCAGCTCATCTCCCAGCATGCGCTCGGCGGCGGCGCGGTGCAGCCGGGCGGCGGCCGGGTCGCCGAGCCGGTCCAGGGTGTCGGCCAGCCGGAGCTGGAGCGCGGCCTGCAGCCGCACGTCGTCCGCGCGGCGCGCCCACTCGACGGCCTCCTGGCAGGTGCGCAGCGATTCCTCGGGCCGTCCGGCGTACTCCTGGACCCGCGCCAGCTCGCTCAACGCGCGTGCCTGGGCCGCGACATCGCCGTTCTTGCGGTGTCCGGCGACGGCGGCCCGCCAGTTGACCAGCGCCTCGCCGTAGCGGCCCGCGTAGGTGTGGGCGGTGGCGATGCGTCCGTAGAGCCGGGCGGCGTCCTCCCGCTCGCCGCGGGCGAGCCGCTGGGCGAGGGCCCGGCCGTACCAGTCGGCGGCCCGGTCGTAGTCGCCCAGCTCCTGGTGCGCGCCGCCTACGGATTCCATCGCGCGGCCGGTCGCGTACGGGTCGTTCGCGGCGCGTCCGGCGTCCAGCGCGGCCCGGTAGCGGGCGAGCGCCTCGGTCGTGCGGCCGGTCTGCGCGTCCAGGTCGGCGAGGTTCAGCAGGGCCGCGGCCTTCTCGCGGGGCAGGTTCCGGCGCTCGGCGACGTCCAGGACGAGCCGGTGGATGCCGTACAGCTCGGGTGCGGCGGCCTGGGTACCGAAGTGGGCGACCATCGCCCGCACCAGGGCGGCCATCAGACGGCGCGCGAGGGTGTCCAGCTCGCCGTCGGCGACCGCGAGCCGCGCGGAGGCGAGCAGCGCGGGCGTGCGGACCCGCAGCCATTCCTCGGCCGCCCGGGGGGTCGGGAAGCGCAGGGCGCGCGGCATCCCGGCCGGCTTCTCCTGGGCGGGAGTGCTGTCGGGTTCGGTGATGGCGCGGCAGGACACCAGCAGCCGTACGGTCCGCTCCAGCATCCGGGCGCGGGCGAGCTGCACCTCGGCGGGGCGGTCGTGGGTCTCGGTCAGGCCCTTCAGGAGCGGCTGGAGGCAGCCGGGGACCTCGTACTGCGGCAGCGGGGACTCGGCCGCGCGGAGCAGCCCGAGGGCGACGAAGTCGTCCAGGGTGGTGCGGGCCGCCTGGACCGAGCAGCCGGCCAGCGCGGAGGCGGTGTGCGGGTCCACGAGGCCCGCGGGGGCCAGCGAGAGCAGTCGCAGTATCCGCGCGGCGGTGCTCGGCAGCGAGGTGTACGCGACCCGGAAGACGCGGGCCAGGGCGGTGCCGTCCTCGCCCTCGGAGCGCAGGTGCTTGGCGAGGTCGGCGACGGCGGATGCCGGGCGGGCGGCGAGCCAGCCGCCGGCCATGACCAGTGCGGCGGGCTGCCCGGCGCAGAGTTCGACCAGTCCCTCCGCCGCGAGCGGGTCGACCGTGATGCGCACGGAGCCGGTGAAGTGGCCGAGGAGTTCGAGGGCGGACTTGGTGTCCAGGCCGCCGAGGGTGCAGGGGCGGACGTCCGCGATCCCGGTCAGCGGCCCCTCGGAGACGGCGACGACCAGGCAGTCCGGGGAGTCGGGCAGCACGGCGTCGACCTGTTCGGCGTCGGCCGCGTCGTCCAGGACGAGGACCGCCCGGCGGACGGCGAGGGCCTCGCGCAGCCGTTCGCCGAGGTCGTCGGCGCCCGCTCCGGGGGGTGTGGGCAGGCCGAGGGCGGTGAGCAGCTCGCGCGCGGTCGTCTCAGTGGGCACCGGGGTGCCGTCGGGTTCGGTGAGCCGGGCTCGCAGTATGCCGTCGGGGTAACTCTCGGCGACCCGCGCGGCGAGTTCGGCGGCGAGCGCGGTCCGGCCCGAGCCCGGCTTCCCGGCGATGAGGAGCACCCGGGCGCGGGGGGCCTTGCGGCCGGAGAGGGTGTCCAGTCCGGCGCGTTCGATGTCGGCCCGGAGTTCCTTCAACTCTCTGGTACGGCCCAGGAACTGACTGGCCGTGGGCGCGGACCCGGCAGCCGGGCGCCGCCCCTCGGCCGACACCTTCGTGCCGCCGTCGTCCACTGCCTGATCCGCCACGGGCCACGCTCCCGTTCCACTGCGCACGCCAGCCCGCCGGGACTCCGGTTCGGGCGTTTCCAGAGCCTAGTTCACGCTCTGCGACGAACCGGGAGGAGCGCGGCGGGGACATCCCCCGATCGGATCAGGCGATCGTAGGACCGGACCCCTCAAACGGGTGGGGTCCGGCGGGAACGCCCCGTCCGGGAGACGGCGCGAGGTAGGGGCGTCAGTCCTCGAAGGGCCGGGCGGGCCACGGCGCCCCGGCGGGGCGCAGCGCGTCCAGACCCTCGCCCTGGCGGGCGGCGACCAGTGAGAGCGCGCCCACGACCAGGCAGTTGTTGTGCAGCTCACCGGCGAGGACCCCGCGCACGAGGTCGTCCAGCGGGACGCGGGCCAGTTCCATGTCGGCCTCCTCGTCCTCGACCTCGAAGCGGTCGCCCTCGGCCTCGGAGAGGTCGCGGGCCAGGAAGATACGTACGGCCTCGTCGCAGCCGCCGGGCGTGGTGTACACGTCGGTCAGCACCCGCCAGTCCTCCGCCTTGACGTGCGCCTCCTCGTACAGCTCGCGCTGCGCGGCGTGCAGCGGGTTCTCACCGGGGATGTCGAGCAGGCCCGCCGGGATCTCCCAGAGCTTGTGGCGCACGGGGTGGCGGTACTGGCGCAGCACCAGCACCCGGTCCTCGCCGTCCAGGGCGAGCACGGCCACGGAGCCGGGGTGGACCTGGTAGTCGCGGCGGACCACGGACCCGTCGGGCATGACCACGTCGTCGGTGCGTACCGAGGTCTTGTTGCCCTTGAAGGGGGTCTCGGTCGCCCGGACCTCCCACTCCTCGGGGGTGTCCTTGATCGTCATGGCCTGTCCTCCCACACGTGCCCAAAGAAGCCGGTCCGTCGACGGAGCCGGGGTGCGCGACCTGCGGACTTCCCCGCGGACAGCGCACCCCGGCCACCGTACAACTCTTGTGCTACCTGCCCGTCTTGCGCTCCACCGCGGCCTTGACCAGCCCGGCGAAGAGCGGGTGCGGCCGGGTCGGGCGGGAGCGCAGCTCGGGGTGCGCCTGGGTCGCCACCAGGTAGGGGTGGACGTCGCGCGGGTACTCGACGTACTCCACGAGCTTGCCGTCCGGGGAGGTGCCGGAGAACTGCAGACCGGCCTTCTTCTCCAGCTCGGCGCGGTAGGCGTTGTTCACCTCGTAGCGGTGGCGGTGGCGCTCCTCGACGTACTCCTTGCCGTCGTACACCTCGCGCACGATCGAGCCCTCGGCGAGCTTGGCCGGGTACATGCCGAGCCGCATGGTGCCGCCCATGTCGCCCTCGCCCGCCACGATGTCGAGCTGCTCGGCCATGGTGGAGATGACCGGGTGGCCCGTGCCGGAATCGAACTCGGTGGAGTTGGCGTCCGGGATGTCGGCCAGGTTCCGGGCGGCCTCGATCACGATGCACTGGAGGCCGAGGCAGAGGCCGAGCAGCGGGATCCTGTTCTCGCGGGCGTACTGGATGGCGCCGACCTTGCCGGAGACACCGCGGTCGCCGAAGCCGCCGGGGATGCAGATCGCGTCGACGTCACCGAGCTGCTTGGCGGCGCCGGCCGGGGTCTTGCAGTCGTCGGAGGTGACCCACTTGATCTTGACGCGGGCCTTGTTCGCGAAGCCGCCGGCGCGCAGCGCCTCGGTGACCGAGAGGTAGGCGTCGGGCAGGTCGATGTACTTGCCGACGAGCGCCATGGTGATCTCGTGGACGGGGTTGTGGACGCGGTCGAGCAGGTCGTCCCAGGTCGTCCAGTCCACGTCGCGGAACGGCAGGTCCAGCTTACGGACCACGTAGGCGTCCAGTCCCTCGGTGTGCAGCACCTTCGGGATGTCGTAGATCGACTTGGCGTCGATCGCCGCGACCACGGCGGCCTCGTCGACGTCGCACATCAGCGAGATCTTGCGCTTGATCGCGGTGGGCACCTCGCGGTCGGCGCGCAGCACGATCGCGTCCGGCTGGATACCGATGTTGCGCAGCGCCGCCACCGAGTGCTGGGTGGGCTTGGTCTTCAGCTCGCCGGAGGGGCCGATGTAGGGCAGCAGCGAGATGTGCACGACGAACACGTTGTCGCGGCCGACCTCGTGGCGGACCTGGCGGACCGTCTCCAGGAAGGGCAGCGACTCGATGTCGCCGACCGTGCCGCCGACCTCGGTGATGACGACGTCGACGTCGTCGGTGGCCATGCGGCGGATGCGGTGCTTGATCTCGTTGGTGATGTGCGGGATGACCTGCACGGTGTCGCCCAGGTACTCGCCGCGCCGCTCCTTGGCGATGACGGTGGAGTACACCTGGCCGGTGGTGACGTTGGCCGAGCCGTCGAGGTCGACGTCGAGGAAACGCTCGTAGTGACCGATGTCCAGGTCCGTCTCGGCGCCGTCGTTCGTGACGAACACCTCACCGTGCTGGAACGGGTTCATGGTGCCCGGGTCGACGTTCAGGTACGGGTCGAGCTTCTGCATCGTGACCCGCAGACCCCGCGCCTTGAGCAGCGCGCCCAGGCTGGAGGCCGTCAGTCCCTTGCCGAGGGAGGAGGCGACACCCCCGGTGACGAAGATGTGCTTGGTCGTCGTGGCAGTGCTGTTTCGGAAAGCAGCGGGCGGCATGGCCAAGAGGGGGCTCCCGTGGTCGCGGTCTGGGGTGCGTACCGGCGTGGGGTCCGGAGATCTCCGGAGGCGCCGTCGCTGCGGTTCGGGGGTTTCTTGCCCACCGGTCCACGGGCTACCAGGGTATCAGCGACCGAACGAGGCTGCTTCCGGCCACGCTCCGCGCACACCTGGGCACACACCCCGCACACCGCTCACTCGATCGGCCCAGCCGGGTTGCCGGGAGCGGCACGCGGATCATCCACGTGCGTCGTATCCTGCTCGGACACTCGCTGCCGAGTCCCGCCGGTACACGGCACCATCCCCGTCCGTAACCGGAACAAAGAGGGCTTGTCAGTTCGTTTCGAGACGACAATCGCATCGCCCATCACACTGAACCGGACGCTGCGCAGCGACGTACGAAACCACGTCCCCCACCCCCGATCCTCCGCAGTACCAATTTTTCGCATTACCTACTTTTCCGCACTACCTACGTTCCCTTGACCGCAAGAGCGACCGCCCCACGCAGGGGCGCCGTGGCCGTTCGACTGGAGATGCACGTGGCCGGGCGCATCGAGGACTACGCACTCATCGGAGACATGCAGACAGCCGCGCTGGTCTGCCGGGACGGCACAGTCGACTGGCTGTGCCTGCCCCGCTTCGACTCCCATGCCATCTTCGCGGGACTGCTGGGCACGGAGGAGCACGGATTCTGGCGGCTCGGGCCCGCGTACGCGGCCGACGCCGAACCCCCGACGGCGAACCGCCGCCGGTACCGCGGCGACTCGCTGATCCTCGAATCCGAGTGGGACACCCCGCGCGGCACGGTCCGGGTGACCGATTTCATGCCCCCGCGTGACGGCGCCCCCCAGCTCATCCGGATCGTCGAGGGCGTCACGGGCCGGGTGCCGATGCGCTCCGCGCTGCGGATGCGTTTCTCGTACGGCCGCGTGGTGCCCTGGGTGCACAAGCACGAGGGCCGCACGGTCGCCGTCGCCGGCCCGGACTCGGTCTGGTTCGACACGGCCTGCGAGACGTACGGCAAGGCGCTGACGACGTACGCCGACTTCACGGTGGCGCCGGGCGACCGGATCGCGTTCACCATCTCGTGGGAGCCCTCGCACAAGGTGCCGCCCGCGCTGCCCGAGCCCGAGCAGTCGCTCGAGGCGACCGAGGAGTTCTGGCGCGACTGGGTCGACCAGTGTACGTACCACGGCCCCTACCGCGAGGCCGTGGTGCGCTCCCTGATCACGCTCAAGGCCCTGACGTACGCGCCCACCGGCGGCATCGTCGCCGCGCCGACCACCTCCCTGCCGGAGGAGATCGGCGGCGTCCGCAACTGGGACTACCGCTACACCTGGCTGCGCGACGCGGCCATCACCCTCTCCTCGCTGCTGCGCACCGGCTACCGCGAGGAGGCCCGCGCCTGGCGCGAGTGGCTGCTGCGCGCGGTCGCCGGCGATCCGGAGAACCTCCAGATCATGTACGGCATCGCGGGGGAACGGGAGTTGGGCGAGGCCGAGCTGGACTGGCTTCCCGGGTACGAGGGTTCGGCGCCGGTCCGTGTCGGCAACGGCGCGGCGCACCAGCTCCAGCTCGACGTGTACGGCGAGGTCACCGAGGCCCTGCACCTGGCCCATATGACGGGGCTGTCCCGCAACGACTACGCCTCGCTGCTCCAGTTGAAGCTGATCCGCTACCTGGAGGACCACTGGGACCAGCCGGACGAGGGCATCTGGGAGGTCCGCGGTCCGCGCCGGCACTTCGTGCACTCGAAGGTGATGGCCTGGGTCGCCGTGGACCGCACGATCAAGCTGATCGAGTCCGGTGACGCGGACGGTCCGCTGGAGAAGTGGCGCGAACTGCGCGACGACATCCACCGGGACGTCTGCGAGAAGGGCTACGACAAGGAACGCAACACCTTCACCCAGTCGTACGGCTCGAAGGAGCTGGACGCCTCCCTGCTGCTGATCCCGCAGATGGGCTTCCTGCCGCCGGACGACAAGCGGGTGATCGGCACGATCGAGGCGATCCAGCGCGAGCTGTCGACCCCGGACGGTTTCATCCTGCGCTACCCGACGACGGGTGAGGACGCGGGCGTGGACGGTCTGGAGGGCGACGAGGGCGCCTTCCTCGCGTGTTCGTTCTGGATGGCCGACGACCTGGCGATGATCGGCCGGGTCGACGAGGCCCGCAAGCTCTTCGAGCGCCTGCTCGCCCTGCGCAACGACCTGGGCCTGCTCGCCGAGGAGTGGGACCCCCGCCTCCAGCGCCAGGTCGGCAACTTCCCCCAGGCCTTCAGCCACGTCCCCCTGATCGACACGGCACTGCGCCTGACGGCCAGCGGGGCGTACGGGGGCTGACTGTTGTGGGATCCCGTTCCCCGTGTCGGATTCCGCGCGGGAATGTCGTAGCCGTGTCGGATACGACATGTGAACGGGATTCATGCCTCTGACCCGAGTAGTTCCCCTCTTTGTGTACCGGACCGTCCCGGTCGTCATCAACGCAGACGACCGGGGCATGCCCACGGCGTTCGGCGGTCGATCAGGCCGCCTTGGAGCGCAAGGTTGGGGGTCCGATGAGCTCGACAGATCAGCCTGCGTCGGTACAGGTGAGTGTCCGGCAGGCCGACGAGTCCGTGGTGGAGGACTTGGAGTGGGCATCGCACCGGTGTCGAGCGCCTGGACAAGCAGCTGCTGGACCAGGTGAAGAACGACGCCGCATCTGAACGGGCCCGCCAGGAGCAACAAGACGCGCACTGAGCCTGCCCATGGCCGAACGGACCCACTACCTCCTCGTCGGATTGGCCGCCCCGCAACTGCAGAGCCTGGAAAAGCAACTTGCGCTGCCTGCCGGCCAACTCGACCAAGCTGTCGTGCCAGCAGGCATCTTCGGCCACCGCGCACCCCACTGGCGGTTCTGTCCGCAGTGTTTGCGCGAGATGCAAGGTCGCTGGCCCACACGGTGGTGGCTGCCTTGGTCCTTCGCCTGCACCAAGCATCACGCGCTCCTGCACAATGTTTGCCCGGATTGCCGCAAAGAGCCGCGCGAGTTCCTTCCCAGGCCGGTGCACCTACACCCCGCAGAACACTGCATGCGCCGAACCGGCCGACGAAGCATTTGTGGCACCGATCTAACTACCGCACCTCCGTTGGGCCTCGACCCACAGCATCCTCTGCTCCAGGCCCAGCACAAACTCGACTCCCTCCTCATTGACAGAACTATGAGTGCCGAGTCAGTCTTCGCAGCGGCGGACACTCCCTTCTCCATGCTTCTACAGTCGCGATCGCTCTGTGACCTTCAAGGCATGAGCGAAATTTTCCAGAGGACTTGGGAAAGATCGCACAAAGAGGCCACCAGCCCGACGTCACCGTTTGACAGCTGGCGTATCCGTGAGCGAGGACGCCGACTCCTCACACCCGATTTCCTGCACCGCGAGTACACGATAAAGAAAAAGACCCTCCGTAGAATCGCCGAGGAGTACGACTGGCTGCGACAGCAATATCTCCTCAGGGTCCGTACAGCTGAAGAAATCGCCCAAGATGTCGGGGTCAGCACCAGCGCCATCCTCAACCGGCTGGAAAAACTCGGCATCCCTCGTCGCCCTATGGGCGTTCACAGCCGACCCGCTCTGACGACAAAAATCGACAAATCAGTGCCTCTCGATATCAGGACAGCAGTAGAGGGAACCTTGCATGGCTGGCTTCGCCTGCGTCGTTTTCAGATTTGCATGGCTTTCCCCACCGCCAGAACTGCGGCTACGTACCTTGGGGTTGCGCAGTCCGTTCTCGCGCTACAGCTCGACCAACTGGAACGCGACATCGGCGCTCAGCTGTTCCACCGACCCGGCCGCCACAGATCCCAGCGACCAACCAGCCGCGGGACGACGCTCTTACAACACCTCAAGGGCAGTCACGTCCAGGAACTGATGCGTCACAGCCTCGGTTCCAACATCGAACCCATGCCAGGGCAAGATGTCCTGACCGCTGCAGCCAGAACCGTTGATGGCGCACACGCAGCACTGACCACTCTGCACCCAGAAACGCCAATTCGGCACCTGAACGTCCCTTCGCCTCTGCAGCCCCTCCTACACCACCTACTGACTGACGACGACCAGGAAACTTACGCAGCCCGGATCCACACCGCCACGGGAATTCCATTCAATACCGTCTACAAGCAGCTCAAGCGCCTGGAAGCAGCCGGCTGGCTCACAAGCCGCGTCGAATCCCGAGCCGAACGGCCAGGTTCCGCACGCCGACGCACCTATTACTCACTGACCGCGGCGACGCATCGTCTGAATCGGACTCAGCGGAGCTCGCTCGCCAGCAAACCCATCGTGAACATGTCGTACCACTTGCCGTCACGCCGGAAGACCTGACGAAGCCGGCCCTCCTCAACAAAGCCAACCTTCTGGTACACCTTGCGCGCGGCATGGTTCTCGGTGACGACGGTCAGCGTTATCTTGTGGAGGCGCATGTCTTCGAAGCCGTAGCGGCAGATAGTCCGCACTGCATCCGTGGCGTAGCCGCGGCCCCAGTAAGCCTTCTCGCCCAGGTAGATATCGAGTTTCGCGATGCCCTTCTCCGGGTCCGCATCGTGCAGCATGACGAGGCCGATGAGAGTGTCGTCGGCGAGCGCCTCGATGCCTAGGAGCAAGTCGCCGTAGGTGTTGCGAGGGCGCTCCTCCAACCACGTGCGGACGCGCTCCACCGACTGGGCGTACGTGTCGTCCATCCACCGCATGACCTCGGGGTCGTGGTTCCAGCGCCACAGTGCCTCGGCGTCTGCGGGACCCATGGCCCGCAGATTCACCAGTTCTCCAAGCGCCATGCTCATCGACCCCTTGCTCAACTCGTGATCATCTTACGAACCATGAAGTGGTACCACGACCGCGATGGCACACTCAATCGGTTTCGGCGCTACCGAGACCACGGTCAGGGGCAGGTTGGGGAACTGCGCGAAGCCGGACTTCTAAAACTCGCCCCCGGAACGGCCGGCCCAGCCGAACAAACTCACCCCGGCCCGAGTGAGACGGGGGTCCAACAAGCCCAGACTCGTCACGGGATGAGCGAGGAGCTCGGTGTTCCAGAGTCAGGCACGGAGCAGTGAGGCGTGGATGCGGGCGATGGCCCGCAACACCTCGTCACGGTTCTTGGCTTGCTGCATCCATGCGGGCAGGCGGGCCACCACGGTCATCCTTCGGCTCTTTTCGTGCCAGAGAACCCCTTCGCGTAGCGGTGCTTGCACGAATCGCCTGATCAGGTCGAGGTGTTCGAGGTTGTAGGCCCATACCCACCCGTGCCGGGTCTCGGTCTGCAGCCACAGACGGACGCCGAAGTAGGGATCTGTGGCCGATTCGTTCCGGTCCCTGGGCAAGGTCACACGCCCGCGGCTCCATTCCTTCGCCGTCCCGCAGTTCCGGCAGACGAGACGCCTTGGAGCGAAAAGACCCTGGTCGTACCCTCCGGCCGGGTCTGGTGCTGTCCCAACGTGCGCGACCTTCTCGCAGCCGGGACAGCGCACGAGGACAGACTCGAGGAAGTCGTACTTCGTGCTGCGTGGGTCCCGGAACCGATGGTGCGTGGAGATCGGACTCATCAGATCAGTATGCGTGCCAAGCACGAAGGCTCCTACGGGAAACTGAGGAAAACGACAGCGCCACGGGACGAAGCCACCGACACGACGGTGGGAACGACTCATGAAACCCCAGGCCAGAAGAACTAACGATGCGTCAGCTGACGGAAACCTACAGACTGTTCCCTCTTTGTGTACAGGGACCCCGCCCCGGTCAGCGTCTGCGTGCGCGACCGGGGCGGGTTTCCGGCGTTTGGCGGGCAGTGAGGCCGCCTGGAAGGGGGCGGGGTCGGTGGGCTCGGGGTCCGACGGGGTACAGCACCGGCCGCGCTGGTACGGCTGAGTGTCGGGCGCGATGGCGAGTCGGGGTTCGCCTTTGGAGCACCCTGCCGACTTCCTTCCTGTTCGGCTTGCCTGGAGTGCACTCCAATTCCATAGCGTTGAGGACATGCCTGGACCCTAGGGTTTCGCCGGGGTCCCATAAGGCTGCCTGATCTCCATATCGGCTCCCGGCTGAACACGGAATGGACGGGAGCCGACGACCGATATTCCAGGAGCGTCTCCAATGCGACAACGCACACTAGGACAAGACCTCGAAGTCTCGGCTCTCGGGCTCGGCTGCATGGGCATGAGTTTCTTCTATGGTCAGCCACACGACACAGCCGAGATGACGAAGCTGCTGCGGTCGGCCGTCGACCATGGCGTGACTTTCTTCGACACTGCCGAAGTCTACGGTCCGTTCACCAATGAGGAACTGGTCGGCCAGGCGCTGGCACCGGTCCGCGACCAGGTGGTGATCGCCACCAAGTTCGGAATCAAGCACGGCGAGCAGGGGCCGACCCCGATGTCCGGGGTCGACAGCAGGCCCGAGCAGATCCGCAAGGTGACCGAGGCCTCTCTCCGGCGTCTTCGAACCGAAAGCATCGACCTGCTCTACCAACACCGCGTCGACCCGGACGTGCCCATTGAAGACGTGGCCGGCACGGTCAAGGAGCTGATCGCCGAAGGCAAGGTAAAGCACTTCGGCTTGTCCGAGGCCGGTGCCGCGACAATTCGTCGCGCCCACGCCGTACAGCCGGTAACGGCACTGCAGAGCGAATACTCGCTCTGGACGCGCGAACACGAAACCGAAATCATTCCGACCTTGGAGGAACTGGGTATCGGCCTGGTGCCCTACAGCCCGCTCGGCAAAGGATTCCTGACCGGCAAAATCGATTCCAGCACCTCGCTGGCCGACGACGACCTCCGCCGCCTGCTTCCGCGCTTCAGCCCTGAAGCACGGCAGGCCAATCAGGCGCTGGTCGACCTGCTGCGGCAGATCGCCGACGACAAGGAAGCCACGCCGGCCCAGATCGCTCTCGCCTGGGTGCTGGCGCAGAAGCCGTGGTTCGTGCCGATCCCCGGCACCACCAAGCCGCACCGCCTGGAAGAGAACCTGGGCGCGGTAGACGTCGAGCTGACCTCGGACGACCTGCGCCGGATCGAGGAGGCCGCGGCCAACATCCGGATCGAGGGCGGACGGGTCCCCGAGCGGTTGCGCTCACAGTTCGGCCGGTGACAGTTCGGGGCACCGCACCACTGAGACGCGTCATCTCCGCACAGCACGCGCCGGGGCGGGTTCCGCTGCGGCGGGCGCCCACGTCCGGGCGGGTTCCGCTGCGGCGCGCGCCCCATGTCCGGGCGGTTCCGCTGCGGCGCGCGCCCCGTGTCCGGGCGGCTGCCGCCCCCTTCCGGCCCGGGTGGATGCCTTCGTGGCCGGCCGGAGATGCCCCGGTGGCCCGTCCGCGGGTAGCGTCCGCTGCATGGACAGCCGTTACGACACTCAAGGCGCCGGAATCACCGTGCAGCGGGCCCTTGAGCTGCCCGGTCTGCGCAGTGGGCTGCCGGAGATCCTGGCCGGGGCCGACCGGCTGCAGCGCACCGTGCGATGGGTGCACGCGGGCGAGGTGCCGAACATCGCCTCGCTCCTCAAGGGCGGCGAACTGCTGCTGACCACGGGATACGGCCTCGGCACCCGCCCGGCCGAGCAGCGGGCGTTCGTCCGCACCCTCGCCGAGCGCGGTATCGCGGCCCTCGTCGTGGAACTCGGCCCGCGCTTCACCCGGCTGCCCGCCGCCCTCGTGGAGACGGCCCGCTCCGCCGGTCTCCCGCTGGTGCAGCTCCATCGCGAGGTGCCCTTCGTGACGGTCACGGAGGAGATCCACACCGAGATCGTCAACGGCCACTACACCCTGCTCCAGCAGGCCGAAGAGGTCCACCGCCGCTGCACCGAGGCCCTGCTCGGCGGCGGCGGAGTGCCCCAGGTGCTGCGCATTCTCGCCGACTTCAGCGGCAACCCGGTCTTCCTGGAGACCGCCGACGGGCAGCTCCTTTACTCCGCCGGCGCCGGTGCCGCGGGCGCCGACCCGCTCCAGGTCTGGGAGGGGATGCGCGGCCAGCACAAGGAGGAGCCGCCCGCCGGGACGACGCTGGTGGACGTGCCCGGCGGAGGACCCGGCACCGGTTCGGTGCGGGCGCGCCTGGTCGTGCTGCCGGTCGGCGGTCCCGTCGCCCCGGTGCACCGGCTCGCCGCCGAGCGGGCCGCCGGCATCCTGGCCGTCGTGCTGATGCAGGCCCGCCAGGAGGAGGAGCTGGCCGCGCGCGGCCGGGGCGACTTCCTCACCGACCTCGCCGAGGGCCGTATCGAGGCGGAGGACGCGCCCGCCCAGGCCCGCGTTCTCGGTTTCAAGCCCGGCAGCAGCCCGCTCCTGCCGGTCGTGATGCGGCTGGCCGACGGTCTCGCCCCCGGCGGCGGCTGGGCGGTCCTGGCCCGTGCGGTCGCCGAGGAGCTGGCCTCCGTCGGCGTCCCGGTCCTGCTCGGCGTGCGCCCCGTCGAGGGCCGTGTCCCGCTGCTCCTCGGTCTGCGCGCGGAATCGGACCGCTCCACGGTGGCCGACCGGGTGGCTGCGGCGCTGCGCGCCGGTGTGGAGCGGGCGGGCATGCAGCGGCCCGGGGCGCAGCCGCCCGTGGTGGTCGTCGGAGTGGCGGGCGGCTGGGCGGCCGCGTCGGCGGGGCTGCGGCACGCGGCGGAGACGGCGACCGCCGCGCAGGGTCTGTCGGACCGGCCCTGGTACGACGCCCGCCGGCTGGACATCGACCTGCTGCTGTGGCGGCTGCGCGAGCATCCCGACCTGGCCGCCTTCGTGGACCGCGCGATCGGCCCGCTGCGTGATCACGACGCGCGGTCCAAGCCGCCGCTGCTGCCCACCCTGGAGACGTATCTGGCGCACGCGGGCCGCAAGGCGGAGACCGCCCGCGAACTGCATCTCAACCGGCAGACCCTCTACAACCGGCTGGCCCGGATAGGGGAGTTGCTCGGTACCGACCTCGACGACCCGCAGACGGTCCTTGCGTTGAGCCTTGCCCTGCGGGCCCGCAGACACGTGCCGTAGCGGACGGTGGCGGTGGCGGTGGCGGTGCCCCCCGGCGGGCTGGTCTCCGACAGAGAGTGCGCCGCAGCTCAGCCCAACGGCCGGGGCTGCGTCAACTCGTCGTAGACGCTGAGCACTTGGGCGACCGTCTCGTCCTCGGTCGGCCAGGTCGCCGCCTGCCGGGTGCCGCGCTCGCGCAGTTCCTCCCGGCGGACCGGGTCCGCGAGCAGCCGTACGACGGTGTCGGCGAGCGCCTTCGCGTCGCCGTAGGGGACGAGTTCGGCCGCGTCGCCGACGAGTTCGGGGATGCCGCCGACCGCGGTCGCGACGAGCGGCACGCGCGCGTGGAGCGCCTCCTGCGCGAGGACCGAACGCGATTCCCAACTGCTGGGCAGCAGTGCGATGTCGGCCGCCGCGAGCAGGTCGGTGATGTCGTCGCGCCGCCCGAGGAGCCGCACCGGCAGCCCTTCCTCCTCGATACGGCGTTGCAGGACCGGGCGCAGCGGCCCCTCGCCCGCGATCACCAGGAGCGGCACGGGATCGAGCCGGCACCAGGCGCGCGCCGCGTCCAGCAGGGTGTCGTAGCCGCGCTGCCGGTCGAGCGAGCCGACCGCCATGAGCAACGGGCGGTCGGTCGAGCCGAGTTCGGCCCGCGCCTTGTTGCGGAACCGCTCCGGGTCCGCGGGTTCGAGCGGCGGGCGGGGCGCGGGCAGGGCGACCGCGGCGAGCCGGGCGTCCCGCGCTCCTCTGCTGCGGGCCCGGTCCACCAGGTCGGAGGAGGTGCCGAGCACCACCGAGGCCGCCCGGGCGACCCGCCGTTCGAGGAGCCGCAGCAGATGGGCTCGCGCGCCCTCGGCGTCCGCGCGGGTGTGCCAGGTGACGACGAGCGGCACGCGCCGCCCGCTGAGTGCCAGCGCCGAGCGCAGTGCCGCGTGCAGCCCGTGCGCGTGCACGAGATCGGCGTCCGCGCACGCGGCCCGCAGCGCGGACACGGAGGCGGGGTCACTGGCCCGGGGGACGGGGACGTGGTGCGCGCCCACCCCGGAGAACCCGTACGCGCGGTCGGCGTCGGTGGGGGCGCAGACGGTGACGCGGACGCCCCGGGCGACAAGTCCCGAGGCCAGCGACCGCACATGCGCGCTGCTGCCCGCGCTTCCGCCGCCGAGCACCTGCACGGTGCGCAGCGGCGACTGACCGTGCGGTGAGTGGCTGCTCACGTGGCTCACGTGGCCGGGGCTCCTGGTTCGGCGTCGGACCGTCACGAAGAAACGTACAGAAGGATCGCGCGGAGGGGGTGGACCGCACGTCGTCCTGCACGGCGTATCTCCGCCAAGGATGCCAGGCCGTACGGGTGTTCCGGCACCGCCGTCGCGACGAGGGCACGTCAGAGAAGGCAACGTGGGGAGGAGGGTCACCCGCACGAGTGAGAAAACCCCCGGTCCAGGGACCGTCGCCCCCACTCAGCCCTCACCAAACTCCCCCACCCCACCCCCCACCGGTGTCACACACCCACCAGGGGTCGCCCCCACCTCACCGCACGCCCCCCACGACCACCCCCCACGCACCCCGCCTCCGCACCCCCGTCCCGTCGGCCGGGAGCCCGGAAACCCGGAACCCGGAAGCCCAGTACCCGGAAGCCCGGTACCCGGAAGCCCGGTACTCGGAAGCCCGTACTCGCGTACTGAGGCCTCTCGCTCAGGCCTCGCGGTTCCCCTCACCGCACGCGAGCGAGGTGCCCCCTGGCCGCCCCAACGCCACCGCCGCCGCGCTGATCCGCTCCCCGAAGGCCGCCGCGGCCACCAGTGCCGCCGCGTGGGCGGTCAGTCCCGGTCTGCCGTTGCCGAGCGCGATGGCCGCGCCGAGTGCGGCACCCAAGGCGTGGGCGCCCGCGTCGCCGAGCATGGCGCGCTCGCCCAGGTCATCGGCGAGGACGGCGGCGACGGCCCCCAGCGCGCCCGCCGACAACTCCCCCGCCGGGCCGCCGCGCAGCACCCCGGGTACGCCGAGCGCGAGGACGGCGCCGGCGGCGCGGCCGGGCCGTACGTCGACCAGGTTGACGAAGTGCGCGGTACCGGCGATCACCACGCCGGCGAGCACCTTGTCCAAGGGCCGCTCCTTGATCAGCGCCCCGGCCACCAGCCCCGCCGCGGTGATCCCGAACAACTTGACCGCCCCGCTGGTCACTTGGCCCTCGCGCAGTGCGCCCAGATGTGCCCGGAAACCGCGCCGCGGGTCAGTCGCTCCGGCGAGGTCGTCGTACGTCCCGCACGCACCGGCGGCGGCGACGGCGAGCCCGGCGGCGGGCCGGACCCGCGCGGCGGCGAAGGCCGCGCCCACGGCCGTCGCCGGGCCGGCGAGGAGACCGACGGTCCGCCCCGCGTAGTTGACCCGGGCCCAACGAGCCCGTCCCCCGGGCGGCTTGGCCCGCAGCGCGGCCAGGCACGCCCGCGTGACCGTAGCCCCGGCAGCGAATCCGGCGGCGCGTCCACCTCTGCGCATGATCATGCGATCACCCTAGAGAGCCGTGAAAAGCCACCGCCGGGAGGGCAGCACACGTGACCCGCCTATCGGCCGTGACCACCGACCGGCCGGCCGCCCCTGTCACCGGGCGGCAATCAGCCCCTCGGCGCCAAGCCGACAGCCCGCCCGCCCCGCAGGACGAAGCCGACCCGAGCCCCGCTCACCCAGCGCGCAGCGCCCAGCAGCCAGCACCCAGCCCGAGACCGCAGCCTCAGCCGTCCCCCCGTGCCGTCGCCAACAGTTCCTCCGCGTGGGCACGGGCCGTCTGGGAGTCCTCCTGGCCCGCGAGCATCCGGGACAGCTCGCGGATGCGTTCCTCGCCCTCCAGGACCTTCACGCCGGACCGGGTCACCGACCCGTCGTTGGTCTTCTCCACCAGGAGCTGCCGGTCGGCGAACGCGGCCACCTGGGGCAGGTGCGTCACGACGACGACCTGCGCTGTCTTGGCGAGCCGGGCCAGCCGGCGTCCGATCTCGACGGCGGCCTTGCCGCCGACCCCCGCGTCGACCTCGTCGAACAGATAGGTCGGCACCGGGTCGGTCCCCGCGAACACGACCTCCACCGCGAGCATCACCCGGGAGAGTTCACCGCCCGACGCGCCCTTGGCGATCGGCCGGGGCGGGGCGCCGGGGTGCGGGGCGAGCAGCAGTTCCACCTCGTCGACGCCGGCCGGTCCGTAGGCGACCGTGCGTCCGCCGACCTCGACCCCGTCCGGGTCGTCGGTCTGCCGGATGTCGAAGGACACGCGCGCGTGCGGCATGGCGAGCGAGGCGAGTTCGGCGGTGACGGCGGCGGCGAACCGTTCGGCGGCCTCCGCGCGGGCGTCCGTCAACGCCTGGGCGAGTCCGCCGAGTTCGGCGCGGAGCGCGTCCCGTTCGGCGGTCAGTTCGCCGAGCCGGTCGTCGTCGCCGTCCAGTTCGGTGAGCCGGGCGGCGCCCTGTTCGGCCCAGGCGAGCACGGCGTCGATGTCCTCGCCGTACTTGCGGGTGAGCTGGGTGAGCGCGGCGCGGCGCTCCTCGACCGCCGCCAGTCGCAGCGGGTCGGCGTCGAGGTCGTCGGCGTATCCGGCGAGTTCGCCGGCCACGTCGCCGAGCAGGATGGCGATCTCGCCGATCCGCCCGGAGAGGGTGGCGAGGGCCGAGTCGTGCGAGCGTACGGCTTCCAGGGCGCGGTGGGCGCCCGCGACGAGGGTGCCCGCGTCGATGCCCTCGGGGTCCTCGGGGTTGCCCGCGAGGGCGGCGTGCGCGGCTGTGGCGGCCGAGGCGAGGGCCTCGGCGTGCCCGAGCCGCTCCGCCTCCGCCGCCAGTTCGGCGTCCTCGCCGGCGCGGGGCTCGACGGCGGCGATCTCCTCGAGCCCGAAACGCAGCAGGTCCGCTTCCTGGGCGCGTTCACGCGCGCGGGTGGTGATCTCGTCCACTTCGGCGGAGACGGCCCGCAGCCGGCGGTAGGCGCCCGCGTACTTGGCGAGCGGCACGGCGACCGCGTCACCCGCGTACCGGTCGAGGGCCTGCCGCTGCCGGGACAGCTTGAGCAGCCCCTGCTGGTCGGTCTGGCCGTGCACGGCGACCAGCTCGTCGGCGAGTTCGGCGAGCACGCCCACCGGCACGGAGCGTCCGCCCAGGTGGGCCCGGGAACGCCCCTCGGCCGAAACGGTACGGCTGAACAGCAGCGCGCCGTCGTCCAGCTCGGCGCCCGCCTCCTCGGCCCGTACGACGGCCGTGCCGCCCGCGGGCACGGTGATCCGTCCCTCCACGACCGCGCTCTTGGCGCCGATCCGTACGAGCGCCGGGTCCGCGCGCCCGCCCAGCAGCAGCCCGAGGCTGGTGACCACCATCGTCTTGCCCGCGCCGGTCTCGCCGGTCACGGCGGTGAAGCCGGGCGACAGCTCGACCACCGCGTCGTCGATGACTCCGAGCGACCGTATCCGCATCTCCTCCAACACGGACACGACCTTACGAGGTCGGGGGCCGGGTGTGCGACGGGCCCCGCCCCGCCGGTGCGAAGGCGCAGGTGACAAGGCCGCCCAAAGAGGCCCTTGTCACCCGCCTGAGTGGGCTCCGCACCCTCCGGAACCCACATCGAACATCCATTCGCACCCCCGGCGGCGCAGGCCTAGGCGCAGCCTGTCCTGGGCGGCACAGACCCAGCGCGGGCCGCTCCCGGGCGGCACAGACCTGCGCACAGGCCGACGCGCAGACCTAGGGCGTGTCGTTTGGATCATGTGGCGGGTCGCGGTGCAGGGCACGCACTCCCCCAAGCTCTTCGAGCAGGGGGTACCCCCAGCGGCGTTGTCGTCGGTTGCCGACGCTCCGCGTCGTCGCCCTCCTCCGCCTTGCAGCTGCACGCACCCTGCCCCGCTCGGCCCAGCCGACAAGGCGCCGCACTCCGGCGCCACCTGATCCAAACGACACGCCCTAGTGAGGCGCCCCGCGCCACCCGGCGACCGGCAGGGCGAACTTGGCGACCAGCCGGTCGGTGAAGGAGGCGTGGTGCAGCCGTGCCAGGCGTACGGGCACGGCCCCGCGCCGCACCTCGACACGCGCGCCGGGCGGCAGCTCCACCGTGCGCCGTCCGTCGCACCACAGCACCCCGGGCGGGATGTGCGGCAGCACCTCCACGGCGAGCACCGAGTCGGGCGAGGTGACCAGCGGCTTGGCGAACAGGGCGTGCGCGCTGATCGGCACCATCAGCAGCGCCTCGACCTCGGGCCAGACGACCGGGCCGCCCGCCGAGAAGGCGTACGCGGTCGAGCCGGTCGGGGTCGCGCAGACGATCCCGTCGCAGCCGAACCCGGTGACGGGCCGCCCGTCGATCTCCAGCACCACTTCGAGGAGCTTCTCGGCGGACACCTTCTGCACCGCCGCCTCGTTCAGCGCCCAGTCGGTGTGCACGATGTCGCCGTTGCGGTGCACGACCACGTCGACGGTCATCCGCTCCTCTACCTCGTACGACCGGGTGACGACCCGGTCGACGACCTTGTCCAGGTCGTCCCGCTCGGCCTCGGCGAGGAAGCCGACGCGGCCCAGGTTGACGCCGAGCATCGGCACCCCGGAGGCGCGGGCGAACTCGGCGCCGCGCAGCAGCGTGCCGTCACCGCCGAGGACGATGAGCAGCTCGCAGCCGTCGAGGCACTGCGGGGTGGCCTCCTCGACGAGTTCCACCTGGTCGGGCAGCGGCAGGTCGGCGGCCTCGGCCGCCAGGACCCGTACGCCGATCCCGGAGCGCAGCAGCCCCTCGACGACCAGCTCGGCGCTGCGGATGGCCGCCGGCCGCCCGGTGTGGGCCAGCAGGAAAACAGTACGAGCTCGGCTCTGTGTCAACGCGGCCCCTCCGCCACTGCACGGTCAACATCGGCCGGGTCGAGTTCGGGTGCCCCGGCCCGCAGCCACAGAAAGTACTCGACGTTGCCCGAGGGTCCGGGCAACGGGCTCGCGGTCACACCCTGTACGCCGAGCCCCAGCTCACGGGCCCGTCCGGCCACCGCGCGCACGGCCTCGGCGCGCAGCTCGGGGCTGCGCACGACACCGCCGCTGCCCAGCCGGTCCTTCCCCACCTCGAACTGCGGCTTGACCATCATCACCAGGTCGGCGTCCGGTGCCGCGCACCGCACGAGGGCGGGCAGCACCAGTCCGAGCGGGATGAAGGACAGATCCCCGACAACCAGGTCCACGGGCTCTCCATCGATCGCCTCCAACGTCAACTCGCGTACGTTCGTACGGTCCTTGACGGTGACGCGTTCATCGCTCCGCAGCGACCAGGCGAGTTGTCCGTAGCCGACGTCGACGGCGAGGACGTGGGCGACGCCCGCGCGCAGCAGCACGTCGGTGAAGCCTCCGGTGGACGCGCCGGCGTCCAGGGCCCGCCGTCCCTCGACCTTCAGCCCCTGGGGCACGAAGACGGCAAGGGCCCCGGCGAGCTTGTGGCCGCCGCGCGAGACGTAGTCGGGGTCGCTGTCGTCCTGGGCGACGACGATCGCGGCGGCGGTCTCCACCTGGGTGGCGGGCTTGGTCGCGAGGGTCTTGCCCACGCTGACCCGCCCGGCGGCGATCAGCTGCCCGGCGTGCTCGCGCGAGCGGGCGAGCTTACGGCGGACCAGCTCGGCGTCGAGGCGTCGGCGCGCCACTCCTGCCACGTTCGGTTCAGCTCCTCGGGTACGTCGATGGGGGCGCCGGAGGTCCCGGGCGGGCGTCGAGCGCGGTGAGCGCGTCGCGCAGCCCCCGGTGTACATCCTCGTACACCTCGACATGCCCGTCCGTCGCGAGGTGGTCGGCGTCGGCGAGCCGGGCGAGCTGGGCGTCGACGTCGGCGTTGCCCGAGGGGGCGCGCGGGACGTTCAGCGGGGCCGGGGCGGCGGGGTCGTACGCGGGTGCGGAGGGGTCGTGGGCCGGGGTGGCGGGCTCGTGGGCCGGGGTGGCGGGCTCGTGGGCCGGGGTGGCGGGGGCTACCGCCGGGCCGGCGGGGGTGTGGGCCGGTTCCGGCGGGGGCGCCGTGGGCGCGCCGGGCTCCGTGGCCGTCGCCGCCCGCGGGACCTCGCCCTCGGGAACTGAGTCGCTCATGCCCCGACGCTACCGCGAAGCGCTGCGGTACCGTCGACCGCGATGGCGACGACTGAGGAGTGCCGCGCCGCACTCGACAAGCTTTCGGACAACATGGCGAGCGCGGACGGTGACGTGCGCAGCGCCGCGGCCCTGGACCGGTCGCTGAGCTGCCGTGTCACCGACCTGGACGTCACCTTCGTGGGCCGCCTGAAAGACGGCCGGATCGAGGTCCTGGACACACTTCAGGGCCCGCCCCCGGACAAGGCCCAGATCCGTCTCACCATGACCGGCGACGATCTGGTGGCCATGGTGAACGGCAGGCTGAACTTCGCGAAGGCCTGGGGGTCGGGCCGGGTGAAGCTGGAGGCGGGCCTGCGGGACCTGTTCCGCCTCAGGACCCTTCTTTAGCCGTCGCGACGCGCGTCTTGCGGGCGGCGGGCACCACGAGGGGCGTTCCGGTCTCCGGGTCGTCGATGACCTGGCAGCGCAGCCCGAAGACCTCCTCGACCAGGGAGGCCGTGACGATGTCGTTCGGCGCGCCCTCGGCGATGACCTCGCCGCCGCGCAACGCGATCAGGTGGGTGGCGTAGCGGGCCGCGTGGTTGAGGTCGTGCAGCACGGCGACGAGGGTGCGGCCCTGGGTCTCGTGCAGCTCGGCGCACAGGTCGAGGACGTCGATCTGGTGCTGGATGTCGAGGTAGGTCGTCGGCTCGTCCAGGAGCAGCAGCGGGGTCTGCTGGGCGAGGGCCATGGCGATCCACACGCGCTGGCGCTGGCCGCCGGAGAGTTCGTCCACATAGCGGTCGGCGAGTTCGGCGACGCCGGTGGAGGCCATCGACTCGCGCACCACCCGCTCGTCCTCGGCGGACCACTGGCGCAGCAGGCCCTGGTGCGGGTATCGGCCGCGGCCGACGAGATCGCCGACCGTGATGCCGTCGGGGGCGATCGAGGACTGCGGCAGCAGCCCGAGGGTGCGGGCCACCTTCTTCGCGGGCATCGACTGGATCGCCTGCCCGTCCAGCAGCACCCGCCCCTCGGAGGGCTTCAGCATTCGTGAAAGGGCGCGCAGCAGGGTGGACTTGCCGCAGGCGTTCGGGCCGACGATCACCGTGAAGGAGTTGTCGGGTATCTCCACCGACAGCTTCTCCGCGATGACCCGCTGGTCGTAGCCGAGGGTGACGTTGTCGGCGGACAGGCGGTTCACAGTGCTCCTTGGGGTGTTCTCGTCCGCGGGTACGGGCATGGCCTTCGCGGGGCGGCTCACGGCCGGCCCCTCCTGCACTCGGCTCACGGCCGGCCCTTCTCGCACGAGGTTCGCGGCCGGCCCTTCTTGCGCTCGGCTCATATCCGGCCCGCCTTGCGCTCGGTGACCAGAAGCCACAGCAGGTAGACGCCGCCGAGCACGCCGGTGACGACGCCGACCGGCAACTGGTCGGCGCCGAAGGCACGCTGGGAGGCCCAGTCCGCGACGATCAGCAGGGTCGCGCCCATGCACAGGGAGGGCACCAGGTTGGGTCCGGGCGAGCGGGTGAGCCGGCGGGCGAGCTGCGGGGCGGTGAGCGCCACGAAGCCGACCGGGCCGGCGGCGGCGGTGGCGCCCGCGGTCAGCAGCACGGCGGCCACCATCAGCAGCAGCCGCGTCCGCTCGACGCTCACTCCGAGGGCGTACGACACGTCGTCGCCCATCTCCATCATGCGCAGCCCGCGGGCGTTGCCGAGGACGAGGGGGATGAGGATGCCGCAGAGGACGAGCAGGGGCCAGACCTGCGCCCAGTCGCGGCCGTTGAGGGAGCCGGTCATCCAGACGACGGCGCGGGCCGCGTCCACGAGGTCGGCCTTGGTGAGCAGATAGCCGTTGACCGCCGTGACGATCGCGGAGATACCGATACCGACCAACACGAGCCGATATCCGTGCACGCCCTGCTTCCACGCGAGCACATAGATGGCGATACCGGTCACCAGGCCGCCGGCGAGCGCCCCGAGGGCGACCTGGGTCGCGCTGCCGGAGAACAGCACGATCATGATGAGCGCGCCGGCCGTGGAGCCCTGTCCGAGCCCGAGCACATCGGGGCTGCCGAGCGGATTGCGGGAGACGGACTGGAAGATCGCGCCGCCGAGCCCGAGCGAGGCGCCGACCAGCAGCCCGACCAGGACCCGGGGCAGCCGCAGGTCGTTGACGATGAACTCCTGGCCGGCGTTGCCACCGCCGAACAGCGTCCTGACCACGTCGGTGACCGGGATCGGGAAGTCGCCGGTGCCGATGAGCACCACACTCGCGGCGGCCGCGGCCACCAGCAACAGGGCGACCACGACGAACGCGCGGACGTCGAAGCGGACGGAGAGCCCGCCGGCCGTGCGGAGGGACCGGACGCGCCGGACGGGGAGCGCGGGCTCGCCGTGCGGGCGGGCGGTGCGGATACGTGGGGTCGTCACAGCTGCGCCGTCCTCCGTCGCCGTACGAGATAGATGAAGACCGGCCCGCCGATCACGGCGGTGACGATGCCGACCTGGAGTTCCGCGGGCCGGGCGACCATCCGTCCGATGACGTCGGCGCCGAGCAGCAGCACGGGCGACAGGACGGTGGCGTACGGCAGGATCCAGCGCAGGTCGGGGCCGGTGAAGGAGCGGACGACGTGCGGGACCATCAGGCCGACGAACACGATCGGCCCGCAGGCCGCGGTCGCGGCGCCGCACAGCACGACGGCCGCGGCCATGGACAGCGCCCGGGTGCGGTTCAGGTTGGCGCCGAGCGCGCGGGCGGTGTCGTCGCCCATGGCCACCGCGTTCAGCGGCCGGGCGAGGGCGAGCGCGAGCAGGGTGCCGACGGCGAGGAAGGGGGCGACCTGCCGGATCGTGGAGTCGGTCGCGGAGGCGAGTGAACCGACCGTCCAGAAGCGCATCTTGCCGAGCGCCGCGTCGTCGGTGATCATCACGGCCTGGAGGTAGCCGTAGAGGGCGGCGCTGATCGCGGTTCCGGCGAGCGCGAGGCGTACCGGGGTCGCGCCCCGGCTGCCGCCCAGGAACCAGACGAGCGCGCCGACCGCCGCCGCACCGGCGAAGGCGAACCACACGTAGCCGCTCAGCGAGGTGACGCCCAGGAAGGTGATCGCCGTGACGACCGCGGCGGACGCTCCCGCGTTGATGCCGAGCAGGCCCGGGTCGGCCAGCGGATTGCGGGTGAGCGCCTGGAGGACGGCACCGGAGAGGCCGAGGGCCGCGCCGACCAGCAGTCCGAGGACGGTGCGCGAGATCCGGTCACCGACCACGACGTCGGCGTACGTCCCCGAGTCGTGGAACAGGCCGTGCCACACCTGGTCCAACGGCAGCGCTTTCGCGCCGATCGCGATGCTCGCGAGCGCGACGAGCGCCAGGACTCCCACGGAGAGCAGGAGCCCGAGGGCGCGTATCGCCCGTCGGGGCGGGGGCGCGGGTGCGGTCTCCGCGCGGGGGTCTGGGGGACTGTCGACCAACACGAGGTTAGGTTAGCCTACCCTCCCATCTGCTCAGGCCCCGCCTCCACGCCCGGCCTCTCTCACCAACACCCAGGTCAGCACAGGGGCCGGCCCCTCTGCCGAGAGGACAGCCGACACCACGCCAAGCCGGCCGCAACGGCGGCGGTTGCGCGCGTCCGGCGGACGGCAACGGCGGTCTCCTGTCCTCTGGCCCCCCTCTAGCCCCCGCTAGCCCCCGCTAGCCCCCGCTAGAGCCCCAGCCGCGCCAGCGCCTTCCCTCCGTCCAGCTCCGATCCGGACTCCCCCGCCGCCGTCCACGCCGCCGCGCACAGCGCCCGCAGTCCGTCGATCGGCTCGCCGTCCCCGGACAGCTCCAGCTCCTCGCTTCCGGCCTTCGCCGTCCAGCCGCCGCAGCGGAACCCGCCGTCCGCCTCCTCGACCTCCGGCTGGCCCGCGAGCATCCCGCGCAGGTCGGCGTCGACATAGGTGGGCCGGTGCTGCGGCGGCGCGGCGAGGAGCTGCGCGCCGTCCGTCACGCCGGTGAGGACGAGCAGCGAGTCCACCTCGCCGTTGAACGCGCCCTCGATGTCGGTGTCCAGCCGGTCGCCCACCACCAGAGGCCGCTTCGCGCCGGTCCGCAGGATCGTCTCGCGGTGCATCGGGGGCAGCGGCTTGCCCGCCACCTGCGGCTCGGCACCGGTGGCGATCCGGACGACCTCCACCGCCGCGCCGTTCCCCGGCGCGATACCGCGGCCGCTCGGGATCGTCAGGTCGGTGTTCGAGGCGAACCAGGGCACCCCGCGCGCGACGGCGTAGCAGGCCTCGGCGAACCGGGACCAGACCAGGTCGGGACCGCCGTACCCCTGCGCGACCGCCGCCGGCTCGTCGTCCGCCGAGTCGACCGGCTCGAGACCACGCTCCCGGAGCGCGACGCGCAGCCCCTCACCGCCGATGACCAGCACACGGGAACCGGCGGGCACCTGCTCGCTGATGAGCCGGGCCACCGCCTGCGCCGAGGTGATGACATCGGAGGCGGCCGTCGGTATGCCCAGCTCGGTGAGGTGCTTGGCGACCGCGTCCGGCGTCCGCAGCGCGTTGTTCGTCACGTACGCCAGGTGCATTCCGCCGGCGCTCGCCGACGCGAGCGACTCCACCGCGTGCGCGATGGCGTTCCCACCCGCGTACACCACGCCGTCCAGGTCGAGCAGTGCCGTGTCGTAGACCTCGCTCAGGGCCTGACCGCTGCCTTCGGGCCGCGTCCTGACGGGCTGGCTCATTACGCATCGCTCCTCGTTCGATCCCTTTGCCCCGATCATCGCTCATGCCACTGACACACTTACGATGCCTCAATGAACTATGCGGGCCCCGAGGAGGAAACACCGGCGCGGAACGGCCTCGAACTCACCCCGTTCCAAGGCCTGCGCTACGACCCCGACCGGGTCGGCAGCCTGGCCGCCGTGACATCCCCGCCGTACGACGTGATCGTCCGGCCCGACGGCCTGCTCGAACTCGAGTCCGCGGACCCGTACAACATCGTGCGGCTGATCCTCCCGCAGGACCACTCCCCCGCCGCCCGCAACCAGCAGGCCGCCGACACCCTGCGCCGCTGGCGCGCGGAGGGCGTCCTGACGACCGACCCCGAGCCGGGTCTGTACGTGTACGAGCAGCGCGACGGCGACCTGGTGCAGCGCGGGGTGATCGGCGCCCTGCGGCTGTCGGAGGCCGCGGACGGTGTCGTCCTGCCCCACGAGGACGTCATGCCGCACATCGTCGCCGACCGCGCGAACCTGATGCGGGCCACATCCGCCAACCTCGAACCGCTGCTGCTCACCTACCGCGGCGACGGCTCCGGTTCCGGCGCCGCCGCCGTCATCGAGAAGACGGCGACACTCTCCCCGCTGCTGGCGACGACCACGGAGGACGGCATCTGCCACCGGCTGTGGTCGGTGACGGATCCGGCCGACCTCGCGGAGATCGCCGCGGACCTCGGCCGGCACCAGGCCCTGATCGCCGACGGCCACCACCGCTGGGCCACGTATCTGCGTCTACGCGCGGAGCACCCCTCGCCGAGCCCCTGGGACTACGGTCTGGTGCTCCTCGTGGACACCGCCCGCTACCCGCTGCGCGTCCGGGCCATCCACCGCCTGCTGCACCGCCTGCCGGTCGACGCGGCCCTGGCCGCCCTCGGCGACGCCTTCCGCGTCCGCCGCCTCGACGTACCCCTCGCCGAGGCGCTGGAGTCCCTGGCGGCGGCGGCCGGCGACGGAAACGCCTTCCTCCTGGCCGGCGACGGCGCCTTCCACCTGATCGACCGCCCCTCGCCGGACCTCCTGGCCCGGACGATCCCGGCCGGCCACCCGGAGGCCTGGCGCACCCTGGACGCGACGGTGCTGCACGCCACGCTCCTCGACCATGTGTGGGGCATCCCGGAGGACTCCCCGGAGCACATCGCCTACATCCACGACACGACCGCCACGGTGGAGAAGGCCGAACGCGACGGCGGCACGGCCGTCCTGATGCACCCGGTCCGCGAGGAGGTCGTACGCGATCTCGCCCGCCAGGGTGTGACGATGCCCCGCAAGTCGACGTCCTTCGGCCCCAAGCCGGCGTCGGGGCTGGTCCTGCGGGCCCTCACCTCCTGACACCGGCGGGCCAGAAACGCCACGTGGGCGGCGGCGCTCGACCAGGTCGAGGACCTGGGCGGTCTGCTCGACGCCGAGGGCGGCGGTGGGCTCGTCGAGGATGACGAGCTTGGGCTCACCG
>NZ_JBEYFY010000056.1:0-2676 GCF_040703595.1 Streptomyces sp. NPDC007084 | reverse complement strand
GGGGGGGGGGGGGGCGGGGGGGCCCCCCCCCCGCTCACCGGGGGGGCCACCACCCGCCGGGGGGGGGGGGCTCCTCCCGGGGGCCCCCCGCCGCCCACGTGCTTCTACCGCTGTGTCTCCACGGCCGTGCCGGTCGTCAGCTCTGGGGACGCCGAGCCGCGTCACCCTCGCTGCCGTCGTCCTCGTCGTCCACGTCCTCCACGTCGTCTTGGAGGTCGTCGGCGTCGATGCCGTCGACGTCGTCCGTGGCCACGTCAGCGGTCACCGCGTCGCGCACATCGTCATCGTCATCGTCGTCTTCATCGTCATCTTCGTCATCGTCCAGAGCGTCGGCGGATGCCTTCTCGGAGACGGCGGAGACAGCGGAGGCGGACGTCTGGCCGGGCTCCTCGTCGTCGGCGTCCTCGACGAACGCGTCCACGAACTCGACACCGTCCATCTCGGCGAGGCGGTCGGAGGCGTCCGTGCTGCCGTCCTTGTCCGACTCCACGGCCTTGGCGAACCACTCACGGGCCTCGTCCTCACGACCGGCTGCGAGCAGCGCGTCGGCGTAGGCGTACCGCAGACGCGCGGTCCAGGGCTGTACGGAGTTGGAGGCGAGTTCCGGGCTCTGCAGGGTGACGATGGCCGCGTCGAGCTGGTCCATGTCACGCCGGGCGCCGGCCGCGACCAGCCGCATCTCGACCTGGCTCGCCTTGTCCAGCTTCTGCACCTCGGGGGCGCCCGCCATCTCCAGCGCCTTCTCGGGCCGGCCGAGACCGCGCTCGCAGTCCGCCATGACGGGCCACAGCTCGACACTCCCGGTCATCCGGCGCGCGGCACGGAACTCCGCGAGGGCCTCGCTGAACTTCTGGTTGGCGTACGCGGCGAAGCCGGCGGCCTCACGCACGGCGGCGACGCGCGAGGCGAGCCGCAGCGCGATCCGCGAGTACGCGTAGGCGCCCTCGGGGTCCTCGTCAATCAGCCGGGCCACCATCACCAGGTTGCGGGAGACGTCCTCGGCAAGCCCCTTGGGCAGGCTCTGCAGCTCCTGCCGTACGTCCTTGTCGATCTCGTCGCCCGTGACGTCGTCCGGGATCGGCAGCCGCTTGATCGGCTCACGGTCCCGGTCGCGCTCGTCGCGGTAGCGTCCGCCGCCACGACGGTCGTCGCCACCCCGGTCGTCACGACCCCGGAAGCCTCCGGGACGCCCGCCCCGGTCGTCGCGGCCACGGAAGCCGCCACCGCGGTTGTCGCCGCCTCGGTCGTCTCGCCGGTCGTCGCGACGGAAGCCCGGACGGTCCCCGTCCCGGCGGTCGTCCCGGCGGAACCCACCACGGTCGCCGCCACGGTCATCGCGGCGGAAGTCACTGCGGTCGTCACGGCGGAAGCCACCGCGATCGCCGCCACGGTCGTCACGCCGGTCATCGCGACGGAAGTCGCCGCCACCGCCACGGTTGTCGTCACGGCGGAAGCCACCACGGTCGCCGCCACGGTCGTCACGCCGGTCGTCACGGCGGAAGTCGCCACCGCCGCGGTCGTCACGGCGCGGGCCGCTCGGCCGGTCGTCGCGGCGGGGGCCGCCGGTAGGACGGTCGTCACGGCGGAAGGCCGGACGGTCGCCGTCCCGACGGAAGCCACGGTCCCCGCCACCGCCACGGTTGTCATCACGGCGGAAGCCACCACGATCGCCGCCGCGGTCGTCACGCCGGTCATCGCGACGGAAGCCGCCACCGCCACTGCCACCACGGCTGTCGTCCCGGCGGAAACCGCCTCGGTCGCCGCCACCAGCACGGTTGTCATCACGGCGGAAGCCGAAGCCGCCACGGTCGCCACCGCGATCCCCGCCACGGTCATCGCGACGGAAGTCGCTGCGGTCGTCGCGACGGAAACCCCCGCCGCCACTGCCACCACGGTTGTCATCCCGGCGGAACCCACCGCGATCGCCACCACCACGGTTGTCGTCACGGCGGAAGCCGCCACGGTCACCGCCGCGGTCGTCACGCCGGTCGTCCCGGCGGAAGTCGCCGCCGCCACGGTTGTCGTCGCGACGCGGACCGCTCGGCCGGTCGTCGCGGTTGAAGGCGGGACGGTCGCCGTCCCGGCGGAAGCCACCGCCGCGGTCGTCACGGCGCGGGCCACTCGGCCGGTCGTCGCGACGGGGGCCGCCGGTGGGACGGTCGTCACGGCGGAAGGCCGGACGGCCACCGCCACCGCGGTTGTCGTCCCGGCGGAAACCGCCTCGGTCGCCGCCACCGCCACGGTTGTCGTCGCGGCGGAAGCCACCGCGATCGCCACCACGGTCACCGCCGCGATCCCCACCGCGGTCATCGCGACGGTCGTCACGCCGGCCGGAGCCGCCGCGGTCGTTGTCGCGCCGGTCGTTGTCACGGCGCGGGCCGCCGCGGTAGCCACCGCGGTCACCACTGTCACGACGGCGCTCGTCGCGCTCCGGTCGCTCGTCGGGAGAGTTGGTGGACATGGGTGACTCCTGTCTTCGGTACCGCAAGTCATTCTCGCGCAGCCGGGTACCCAGCGCGCTTCGGAAAAACAAAAGGACCCTTGGTCCCAGCGAGTCGCTGGGACCAAGGGTCCTCCAAAGATTGTTCGGCGGCGTCCTACTCTCCCACAGGGTCCCCCCTGCAGTACCATCGGCGCTGTAAGGCTTAGCTTCCGGGTTCGGAATGTAACCGGGCG